>JASHSS010000143.1 GCA_030038565.1 Bryobacteraceae bacterium | reverse complement strand
TCGATGAAGCCGGGCTTCGCGTCCACCATGGCATTGACGATCAGCTCCACCAGGCCTCCGTACAGGATGCGGTGCTTATCCCACAGGCCGTAATAGGCCAGCATGTCGCGGAACTGCCCCTTGCAGTTACTGCACGGCGCGCACAGGTACTTCGGAACGGACGGGTCCAGGCAATCGGAGAAGGCCCCCAGGACCTGCGCGAGTTTCTTGCGGCCCGAAACGTGGAACCGCCAGTCCGGGAAGTTATTGCCGCTCATGATGGCGAACCCGCTCCCCCCGCCACAGCAGTAATTGTCCACGCCATGGGGATCCATCTCGCGAAAACGGGGGCAGATCTTACGCACGATTTCGCGCTGCGGCTCCACCACGCCCATCAGGCGGACCAGGTTGCAGGGGTCGTGCAGCGTCACTGGGAAATCGTTGCGGCTGGGGTCGAGCGCAATCCGCCCATCCATGACAATGTCGCGTAGCAGGGTCATGGAGCTTTCCCGCGGGATGTTCAAATCGCCCAGCAGAACCCGGTCGGCGATCACGGAAAGCGCCTTGTGGGCATGTCCGCACTCCCCCAGCACGATCTTCTTCACCCCCAGTTTGCGGGCTGCCTCCGCGTGCTTCAGCGCCACGCGGGCGAACTGGGCGTCGTCGTACCACAGGCCGTAGTTGATGGCGTCGTAGGCTGCGAGCTCGGAAGAGAGCGTCCACTTGATTCCCGCCGCGTTGAGGATCAGGGCAAAGGCCCCCGGATTCTCGGGCCACGCCATGATCTCGCCGGCATTGTGGATCAGCAGGACGTCGGCGCCCTCCACATCCCAAGGGGTCTTCACTTCGATGCCGGTCTTCTCGCTGGTGTCTTCGTCGATGAACTGGATATTGTCCTTCACCACCTCCGCGTTCATGCCCGTCGACGAGCCAACCTTCAGTTGCAGCATCGATCCGTTGTCGTGGATTTCCTTGGGTGCAATCCCCATCTCCTGGCTGAAAAGCTTGCGCAGTTCCCGGGCCACCAGGCCGTTATCGGCGCCGATGGGACAGGTCTGCGCGCATCTCCGGCAGAGGTTACACCGGTAGGAGAGCTCCGCCAGGCGGGCCACCATGGGCCAGTTCAGCTTGATGGCGCCGTGCTCGAAGCTTGAAAGGAGGCCGCCCTTCTTGACGTACTGGAAATACAGCCGCCGCACAATTTCGGAGCGGAAGGTGGGCCGGTACAGCTCGTTGCGCCCGCTGGCTTCGTAAATGTGGCAGGCTTCCGAGCAGGTCTGGCATTTGGCGCAATGTTCCATGGTCAGCAGGAGCGGCTGCAGGAACATCCAGTTATTTTTCTGGACGAACAGCTTCTCCAGGCCGGAGAGGAACTGCGCCACCAGCCGGTCTTCTTCTTCCCTGGTCTTGGGTTGCGGAAGATTCAGCGCGCAGGTGTCGTCGAGCCCGCACTCGTATTTGTCGCGAGTCTGTTGCGCCAGAGTCTTCCAGTCGTGGTCTTTGGAAGGGTCGTCCAGGGGAGCGGGGAGCGGCATCAAATCGCGGTTCTCCAAATGAACCAGCGGCTCCCGTCCGGTGCGTGACATGTCGCCGAGTTTCACGGTCTGGCTCCTTTCCCGGATCCCGCGAACGGACTCGCAGCCGCGATCTCCACCCAGCTCTTGTGGCCGTCCGCGCCGACGTGCGGGGCTGCCCAATCAGGCCGGAAGGTCAGGTATTCGGCGAACTTCCTTTGGATTTCGGCGCTCCTGGCGGCGGGCAGATCGTCCCACCGGATGTTGTGGTACGTGAAATACTTGGCGATGAAATGCGACATGTGCGTGAGGGGTATGTAGCCGGACAGCAGAGCCGCCAGGACGAGACCCAGGGCCAGCACCCCGGGCACGCCGAGCGCCGTGTCGAACGTCAACAGCCCGCGTGTCATCGCCACCGCGCCTGGCGCGCCGGGACCCCGCAGCAGATAGCCGCCCGCCAGCACTCCCAGCGTGACGATGAAGAAGGCCAGGTTGAAAAGATCGCCGGGAGCGGTGTAGTTTTTCAAGTCTGGAGACGTCAGCCGGCGGTGCAGCAGTCCCGCCGCGCCGGCAATGGCCATGGCGGCGCCGCACGCTCCGCTGGCCGTGTACAGAATGTGCAGCAGGCCGGCCACGGACCCGGCCGTCAGAGCCGGGGCCACCAGGCCGCCCAAAGCCGTGGCAAACAGCAACGCCGCGGTTCCGGCCAGAAGGTAGAGGCCGAAATGAAACAGGAAGGAGCGATACCAGAGCTTGCGGTTGAACTCGAACAGGCCCTTCAGGAACAGCATCTCCGGCACCATCACCCTGAGCTCTCCAGCCAGGTTGTACTTCGAGCGGTGCGTCCACCAGTCCGTAGTTTCGAAGTAGGACCCGCCGTGCCGGACACGCCCGGCATCTTCATGCGGCACCGGGTACAGTTCCCAGCGGAGGTGGCTCGGCAGCCGGGCGTAGCGGACGGCGCGAACCATGCTGGCGGCAGCGAACAACAGCCCACCGGCGTAGACGATGGCATAGACAAGCACGGTCATGTGTATCCTCCCGTGTGTTCCGCCGCCGGGGGCTGCGGCGCATCTGCCGGCAGCCGTGCCGACCGGGCGGGCGAAGCGCCACGGTCGATTCACTCCGGGCTTGCGGCTTCGACTGGGCGCCCCGTGGGCGAGGCGCCCCGATTACAAGAGCAACTCCGAGCAGCTACTTGGCGGGTACTCCGGTGGCCGCCCCGTGCAACTTAACCTCCACCTTTTCCTCGAGGCCGTCGTAGTATTCCTTCAGCACGGCGATCACCTCGGGCCGGGAGAATTCCGCGGGCACCGGCTTCCCTTCGCTCATGAGCTTACGCAGCATGGTTCCGGACAGCAGCAGGCGGGCGCCGCCCTGGTACTTCCCGTTCCCATCGATAACCGCTTTGCTCTCGTGCGGGCAGGTCTTCATGGATGCCATGGAGCCGCATTCGTAGCAGTAGAAGGTCCAGTCCATGCAAAGCGGCTGTAGCAGCAGCGCCCCGGCGGGAATTTCCTGGAAAATCTTCTGCGAGTCGAACGGACCGTAATAGTCGCCCACGCCGGCGTGGTCGCGCCCCACGATGAGGTGCGAGCAGCCGTAATTCTGGCGGAACACGGCGTGCAAGAGCGCTTCGCGCGGCCCGGCATAGCGCATCTCCATGGGATAGCCGCCCTGGATCACGCGATCCTTGCGGAAGTACTTGTTCACCAGCGCGTCGATGGCCTTCACCCGGACCTCGGCGGGAATGTCGCCGGGCTTGAGCTTGCCCACCAGTTGGTGGATGTACACGCCGTCGCACACTTCAATAGCAATCCACGCCAGGTAAGCGTGCGAGTTATGCATCGGGTTGCGCAACTGCAGCGCCGCCACCGTGGACCAGCCGCGATCCGCAAACGCCTTGCGCGATTCCGCCGGCCGTTCATAAATCCCTTTGAACATTTCCGGATAGTACGACTCGGAAAGCACCTTCACCGGGCCGGCGATGTTGACCGCCCCCTGCTCCATCACCTTCTGCACGCCCGGATGCGCGGGATCGTTGGTGCGGAAGATCTGGCGGCACTCATACTCCTTGTTGATCGAGTACTTCTCGGCCACCTTCATGGTGCCCATGAGCGACTCGGTTTCGGTATCCCAGAGAGCCACTTCGTCACCCGGCGCGATCGATCGGGCGTAGTCCTCCTCCGCCGACAGCGTGATGGGGATCGGCCAGAACAGCCCGCCCCGGCTGGGCATGCTGTAGGTTTCACAACAGCCGCGCCAGTCGTCGTGACCCATGAACCCGTCGAGCGGGGTGAAGGCCCCGATACCCATCATGATCAGGTCGCTGGTCTCGCGGCTGGTCATGGGGATTTTTTTCAGGCCTTCGGCTCTCGCGAGCTCCTCTTGCCTGGCGCCGCCCTCCAGGAGCAGCGGCCGCAGCTCGCCGCCCCCGTGCGGAAGGATCAAATTATGCATCAAAAACCTCCTGTAGCAATGCAGTTTCCGGCAGTAATTATTCAGCGAATCAGATGTTCTTCCCCTCAATTGTAGAGCTTCAGAAAGGAATTGTCACCATCAATCTGCTGCCTCGGATGTGGTGCAAGTCCGCACTATCATTGCACTTAGGCCAATGTCACGGCGGAATGCAGAAAACCCGGCGCCGAAGGAGCGAATCCAGAAAATCAGATCCGGTACTCGTTGACTCTGCGTCCGAGGTCGTCGATAATATAAACAACGGATGAAAAAGGGTTCCGTCCCTGATGACTGCCTCATTGCTGACTACCGGCAAGGCGGCGCGGCTCTGCTCGGTCAAGCCTGACACCGTCCTCAAGTGGATCAAAAAAGGCCGCCTGCGCGCCGTCCGCACCGCTGGCGGGCACTATCGCGTGCAGGAGCACGACGTGGTATCGCTGGTGGAGCAGGATCATGCACGCGATCGCCAGTGGGAGGAACGCGCCGCCCTGTGTTCGCGCCCCATGCGCTGCTGGGAATACATGAACCACGGTCCCGGGACGGAATGCCAGGATTGCGTGGTTTACCACGTCCGCGCCACGTGGTGCTTCCGGATGGTCAACGCGGTGCGCGGCAATGGCCACGGCAAGCGCTTCTGCACCGGCATCTGCCAGGAGTGCCCGTATTACCGCCGCGTGCACGGCCTGCCCGCCAACGTTCTGGTGATCACACGGGACGAGGGCCTCATCCAGGACCTGGCCCGGCACCAGAACGGCGCGATCGATTTTCGTTTTGCACGCCGCGGCTACGACGCTTCCGCCATCGTGGCGGCTTTTCGGCCGGCCTTCGTGATCTTCGACCAGGCGGTTCTGGAGGATCTCGGAGTGGCCCTGTTGGACGCGCTGGCTTCCGATCCGCGAACCGCCGGGGCCAGGATCATCGTGGCGTTGCGGAAGGGAGGGATCGGATTCCGCATCCACAGCGGCGCCGTTTACGCCACCGTCGAGGAGCCTTTCAGCGGCGACGAGATCGCCGCCATCATCAACCGCATTCCCGTGGAGACCCTGGAGCCGGAACCGGCGGAGCCACACCCCTAAACGGGAGCCATGGCACTGCGCGCCGCCCGGCACAAGCCGCGGGCCCACTCGGGGCTGGCCAGCGCGTGAAGGTGCGTGTAGGAAGCCCACACGTTATTCACCACCACCGCATCGCGCCCGGCGAAACAACCCGTCCCCCGCTCTACCGCGCACGCCGTGGGGAGCGATTCGCCATTGGGGACGATCCGCGAATAGTGAAACTCGTGGCCCCGCAGGCGCGCTCCCGCCGCGAAGAACGGGTTGGCGGCATCTACCAGAAGCTCGCTGTAACCGTGTCCTTGCGGCGTGTCGCAGACCTCCACGTCGCAGGGCAGGACGCCGGCCATCGGATAGCTGCGTCCCTGGCAGGTGAGTGCGCGCGCCAGCAGCATCAAACCGCCGCACTCCGCGTAAATGGGCAGCCCCGCCCGTGCGGCGTTACGGATCGACTCCAGCAGGCTGCGATTCTCCGACAACGCCTGGGCGTGTGTTTCGGGAAATCCGCCGCCGATATAAAGAGCCTCCAGGCCTTCGGGCAGGGTTGCCGCGCCCAGCGACGAAATGGCGCATAGTTCCGCGCCGCCCGCGCGCAGAGCCTCCAGATTCTCCGGGTAATAGAAGCTGAACGCGGAGTCGTTCAGGTAACCGATGGTCAGCCCGTCGCCCGCCGCCGGCTCCGGCGGTGGAACGGCCGGCGTCTCCAGGGGAGGCGCGCCGCGGGCGATCTCCAGAAGCCGGTCGAAATCCAGGTGCCGCACCACCCGCTCCATCAGGTTCCGGGCCAGGTCGCCGTGCCCGGTGTACTCGAGCGGCATGACCAGGCCCAGATGCCGCATCGCCAACAGCGCCCCTTCCGGCGCGCGTGGAATGGCGCCCAGGACCGGAACCTGGCAATCCGACTGGATGGCCTCGCGAATCACCTGCTCGTGCCGTTTTCCGGCCACCTGGTTCAGGATCACGCCCGCAATCCACAGGTTCGGATCGAGCTTCTGGCAACCCAGCACCACCGCCGCCACGGTGCGGGTGGCCTTGGTGGCATCGATCGTCAGGATCACCGGCGCGCGGAGAGCTTTCGCCAGTTCCGCGGTGCTGTGTGTGCCGCGCGCGTCCAGGCCATCGTACAGGCCGCGATTGCCTTCGATGACGTTCAGCCCCGCGGGCGCCGCATTCCGGGCGAACGAGCCGGCGGCGGTCCCAAAGCCCATCAGGTACGAGTCCAGGTTTCGGGCCGGATGCCCCGAAGCCCACCGCAGCCAGGCGGCATCCACGTAATCCGGGCCTTTCTTGAAGGCTCGGACCGGGATCTCCCTCCGCCGTGCTTCCAGCAACAGCGCCAGGGAAACGAGAGTCTTGCCCGACCCTCCCGAAAGCCCGGCGATGGCGAGGCGCGGCATCATAGCCTCAGCCGCCGCGCTTCCCTCCCCGCTTCAATCGCCAGGCGCGCCTTCCTTGGGAGGAAGCTGAATGTACGAGCCGCCCAGGTAACTGTAAACGCAGCGCCCGGACTCGATCAGCGAGCGGATGGCCAGCTTACAATCGTCTTTGCTGGCAGCCTCGCCGTGCCGCGCGACCATCTCTTTCGTCAGGTCGCCCGCCTTCAGATTGCGCTTGCCGGCATACTGAGAAATGAGAGCGTACATTTCGTCCGCGAGGGTTTCGGTTGTAATTGTCATATTTCCAGACCTTTAATTCGTAAATCGGACCCGATTCCATGGTATGTGGCTTGCGCCCGCGCGGTCAAGAAGGGAATTTAGCCGCCAGCCGATGGTTTCCTTCAGGGGACGGTGGGGCAGGCCTTCAGCCCGCCCAGGACAGGCTGAAGGCCTGTCCCACCAATGCCTCGCGAACTCTGTGTGGCGGCGCGTCTTCAGAGGACCGCTCTCTACCCGCCCGCCGGACCGGGCGCCGCTCCGTCTGGCGAGATCAGTCCGAGGCGCAGCAGGGTTTCCCAGATGCGCTCCAGGCTTTTCTCGGGAGCCTCGGCGGAGGAGTTGATCCTCACTTCGGGATCGAGCGGCGCTTCGTAGGGGTCCGAAACCCCCGTGAATTGCTTGATCTCACCGGCCAGCGCCTTTTTGTAGAGTCCTTTAACGTCGCGCTCCACCAGGACTTCCAGCGGACACTCCATGTACACCTCCACGAAATTTTCGATCCGCCCCCGCACTTCGTCGCGGATGGCGCGATAGGGCGAGATGGCGGCGCCGATGGCGATGACGCCGTTGCGCGAAAGGATTTGGCACACAAAGCCGATCCGGCGGATATTCTCGTCCCGATCCTCCTTGCTGAAACCAAGGCCTTTCGACAGGTGCGTCCGCACCACATCCCCATCCAGGAGTTCCACCCTGCATCCCAGCCCGCGCAGCCGGTCTTCGATCATTCGCGCCAGGGTGCTTTTTCCCGCTCCGGACAGCCCCGTGAACCATAAGGTAAATCCCTTGTGTGTCGCCATTTTCAATTCGATGTTCAATGAAATATTGTAAACGGCTCGAGGCCGGGCCTGCCGTGCCAACTTCAGCGCTTGGCCACCGGCGGCTCAAACTGGTAATTTCCGGCGATGAACTGCTCCGCGAACCAGTTCATCACCTGGGCACTTTCCATGTACATGTCGAGTTGGCTGGAGCAGGCCAGCAGCCGGCCCAGAATATCCAGACGCTCGGCGGTCTGCCCGGCGGGCGCTTTGCGGAACCAGGCATTCACCAGGTCGGTGCGGCGGTCCACCCGAAAACCGTGGTGCGTGAGGCAGCGCTCCACGAAGCAGGCGCGCAGATTCCGGCGGGTGCGGGCGGCGCCTCCGCCCTCGAATCGAAACGAGATGTAGTTGTCTCCCGGCGTGTCGCTGAGGCAGGCATCCACCAGGCTGTAGTGATACGCCAGGCGGGAATTCAGGTTCAGGTATTCCGCGGCCACCAGCAGATAGCTTCTTTCGCCCAGCGCGCGCATGCCGCTCTGCGGCGCCAATGAGGCGGCCAGCACGCTGGCCAGGTCGCCGAAACTCGCGGGCATCTCGCGGGTCCAGGTGACTTGCGGGTGGCTGATGCCCTGCCAGAGGGCCTGGAACGGCCGCGAGACAATCTGTTCCGGTGTGACGCTGGCAGAAGCCGAAGCCTCCGGGGCCAGGCCGCCGTCCAGATCGAGCACCGAGAGATGCAGCGGAAGCGCCGTCCGGAGTTGCTTCAGGCTTCCCCTGCCGCGCTCCAATTCCCGGTCGTTCACCTCGAACATCGCCTCAATGGCTTTCTCATGGCAGTAGCGCAGGACATCGTGGGCCGATTGGCATCCCGCCGGGCGGAAATTGTGGGCCTGCGGGTCCAGCAGGTTCAAGGTGAGAAGGCGCCCGCTGATCGGGTCTCCCGCCCTTTCGGCGTAGCGCTCGATCATGGACAATTCCCGTCGCACGGGCGGCCACAACGTGCCGGGATAGACGCGCGCCTGCACGGCGTCCAGGCTAACCGGCTCGCCGTTCTGGAGGCGCTCGAAGGCCCCTGACATCTGAAATACCGACGGGATCTGAAACTCGCGCAGGAGCGCGGCGGCGTGGCCGGCCACATTGCCCCACTCGGCGACCAGGCCAGCAATCCGGGGAAAGATCTCGATGATCTCCGGCGACGGCTTGCGGATGAAGACCACCGCCCCCTGCGGCGCAGTGCCGATACTCTGAATCTCCTCGACCAGGTACGCCGCTCCGGAAGTCCGGCCGGGATAGATGGTGCGCCCTCCTTCCAGCCGCGGCTCGCCCTTGGGCCTCGAGTGCGGTTTGCCGAGGGACGCCTCCACATTGGCTAGCGACCGGGACTGAACGATCCACAGGCGGCCCTCGCGGTCGAGCACCCATTCCACATCCTGCGGCGAGTGAAAATGGTCTTCCAACTGAACGGCCCATTCGGCCAGCGTGTGCAACTGGCCGTCTTGCAGGCTGGGATCTGTCTGCGCTCCCGGCAGCAGCGGAACGGTAGCCACGCCGCCCTCGTCCCGCAGAACCAGTTGTTCCTGCTTCTGCACGATGCTGCGCTCCAGCACGGCGTGAGGCCGGGAACGCGATACGACAAACAGGTCGGCCGGCGCGCGGCCGCTGGCGATTTCCAGGCCTAACCCGTGGGTGGCGGTGATCCACAAACTTTTGCTCTTTGGATTGGAAGGGTCGCGCGTGTACATGATACCGGCGGCGCGCGCCGGAATCATCAGCAGAAACAAGGCCGCCATGGGATTGTCCACTTCCAGCAGGCCGGCGGACAACCGGTAGAAAAGGGCCCGCTGGCTGAAGCGCGCCGCGACCACGCTCTTATAGGCATCTACCGCCTGGGCGGCCGGCACGTTTAGGAGGCTCAGGAATTGGCCGGCATAGGATCGGGCGCCGCCCTCGCCCCGCGCGCTGGAGCGGACCGCCAGGGAGCCGCCGTTCTTGAGCAGGGCCTCGACGCGGGCTTCGATCGCCACTTCCACCGTGCGGGGCAGTTCCGTCTCCATGACGCGCCGGGTAAGCGTTTCCGACAAACGCTCGACCGCATCCAGGTTGGCCAGGTCCAGATCGCGAGTCGCGTCCCGGATCTCGGTCCAGAGTGGAATCCCGCAGTACTGTCGGTATGCCTCGGTGGTTAGGACGAAACCCTCGGGCACCGGCAAACCGAGCTTATTGCGAATCTCGCCGAGTACCGCAGCCTTACTGCCGGCGTCGTTTTCCGACCCGCTGTTGATTTCGGACAGCCATGCCGAAAGGCGGGGCCGGTTTTCCTCGTTGAGACCGACGGTGTAGCGCTCCACCTCGTGTTGCTGCTGTTCCAGAGCTGCGGTGAGCGGCCGCCGGCCGATGCCGGTAAGGCGTTCCAATGCGGCGGTTACGTCACGGACGCGATTAAAAATGACGGCGATACGATCGCCCAGGACATCGCGGCGCGGCGGGACAAACTGTAAGTCTTCCTGAAGTCCCGCCATCAGTTCCAGGGATTCATTGTTGAGCGCCAGCAACTCCCGGAAGCTGCCGTATCTGGCGCGCACCCGCTCGGCAACCTTGCCGGGCGCTTCGCGCTCGGAGTCGCCCCGCCCGAACCACCTCATAGAATACTCGAATATAACCGCTTTCAGTGGGCCATGCTGCGTTTTTTCCGGAAGAGCATGGTGGTCAAAAAATCGATGCCGAAGCCGGCCATCGCTCCGATCAGAATTGCAGTCATGCCGTACAGGGAAGCACGATTCTCCGCCAGGCCGGCAAGCCATGCGGGAAAGCCCATCCGGACGACTGAAACAGGAATGGCCGTTTCCGTTATCACCGACTCATCCCTTACCTCGAACACGTGTACCGTGTATTCCGCGGGAGGCGCTTTCTTAGGCCAGCGAAAGTCGATCCGAAAAGCCGACCCCCTCGCATCCGGCGCATCCAGAACCACGCCCCGATCCGCGAAAACGTACACGCCGTCCTCTTTCTTCAGGGCCAGGTAATCCGCGCGAAGCTTTGCGTCGCCGCGGCCGTCCGCCGAAGAAGGGTCCACGCGCATCCGCGCAATCAAGGACACCTCGTCGAAGCCCGGCGCGGCGCGGCACATGGGTCCGGAACTGAATCGGAGGAAGAGCGAGGGCACGCCGGAGATCCGCACCTTACCGGCATTCAGCCAGGCTGGTCCGAAGCGGGCTTTGCGGTTGAAAGCCTCGGCGCGATCGGGTCCAGTGACGGTGACGATCACCTGTGAGTTCGGCGCGGCGATGCCCTCGACTCTCACGTTGGCGCCGTCATAGAAGGCGCCGACTTCAATGACCCGTGGAGTTACCCTGCACGGCGGCCGCGTGGGCAAAGTTCCCGCGCCGTGCAAGATCCCCGCGAAGATCGGCAGCAACCAGATCATAGAACCGCCAGTACGGGCTTACCCTCCGGACTTGGAAAGATCGGTACTGGTGACGTTCATGAACCGCAAGGCCTGGCCGGGATCTTTGTAGTAATAGCGAACCACATCTCCTGATTTCCACGTGTCGTCCGGGAGCGCGAGCAGATCGTCGGAGGCCGCAAACGTAATTACGGCGTGCTGCTCCGGCGAAAAGACCGTGATGGTTTTGCGGACGCGGTCCACCGCCGGGGACCGGGGCGCCTTGGTCACTTTGCGGCGCTCCGCAATGGGCGTGTACTGGATGGTTCGGAAGGACTGGGTAGCGGAGTCGAAAACCACCAGGCTGCGCGCCTTGGTGTCAAGACGCATCAGTTTGCCTGGCGCCGGCGCCGGTCCCATCTCATCCGGATCGGCGGGAATCTTGACGGTGACGGGCGGCAGGACACCCGGGCCGGGAGCGCCTGGCGCCAGGGACTCGGGAATCAGCGTCACCAGTTCCGCCTGGCGGTCGTAGGCGATCACCCGTCCCTGCTCCACCTTCCCGGAGACGTTACAGCCGGAAGCGGCCAGCAGTATCACGATCAGGCCGGCCGCGGCAATCCAATTTTTGAATGTAGTCATGGAGTGCTCCTATACCGCAACCGGACGCTCCTTCTTCATGGCGACTTCTTCCCTCACGCCGATCACGAACTTAATCACGATGAACAGCGAGAGAGCCGTCACCAGGCCCAGAATCAGGAAGGTCGCGGAGAGATCCAGAACCGGCTTGAGTTGCGGGTTCAACGAGCTGACCAACTTCATCAGGACGGAGATGCCGCAGCCGATGACCGCCGTCCCAAAGAAGATCCGGATGCCATAGCCTTTGACGTATTTCGTAGCCACCGTGCCGATTTGCGCGCCAACCGCGGCGCCCAGCAACATGATGAAGGCAGCCAGAAGCTCCACCCGACCTTTGTAGCTGTAAGTCGCCGTGCCGTACAGGCCGGACATCGCCACTCCGAACAGGTCCGTGCCTACCGCAACGTGGGTGGGGCAGCCGATCAGGTAAACCAGCGCGGGCATGCAGATCAAGCCGCCGCCAATGCCCAGGAGGCCGGCCACCCATCCGGTGCAAAAGCCCACCAGGACGGGCAGCCACATGGAACAACGGATGCCGGCGCGGTTGAAGTTCATCATCGGAGGCAGCTTGATTTTCTGCAGGGTCTTGTGCCATTGGATCCCCGTTTCGAGGGCATCCACGGTGCGGCCGGCGGCGCGGGCTTCGCGGTCCTTTCGCTGCTTCTTGAACACGTCCGTAAACACTACCGTGGCAATCAGCGACAACAGAACTATGTACCCTAAACGCACGTACAGATCGATCTTTCCGATCCGCTCCAGCCACATGACCGTGCGGGCGCCGATTTCCAGTCCGACCACGTTGCCGCCCACCATGGTCAGACCCAGCCGGTAATCGACGTTTCCGAATTTGGCGTGCCGCATGGTGGAGATCAGCGATTTTCCGGCCATGTGGGTGATGTCGGTCCCGATGGCGAAAGCCATCGGGAAGCCGAGAATATTGAGGCCGGGCGTCACCATCCAGGCGCCGCCCATGCCGAAGAAGCCGCCGATGATTCCTACGCCGAGTCCTAAAATGATGAGGCCGGGCCACCAAATCTGGACGCCCGCAATGGGCATCATCGTATATAACCAGTCCATATGATTCACCTCGCTCTTCTAGCCTTCCCGCAGCACCCTGGATTTCAAGTCGATTCCGATGCGTTTCATGCCCGCATCGGCAAGCATTCCCAGGATGGCGCCGGCCAGGGGAATCATCACCACGGTCAGCAGGGCAAATTGCAGATGGCTCTCGTTGTATAAGTTGGCCCACCATGCCCGCATCCCGGTCAGGCGCCGGCTATCGGCTACGATCACCGTGTTGGCTTCGGCCGCCAACAGGTATGCGGGGGCGAGCAGGAGAAGGCCGAAGCGTCTCGTCAGTCGGAATCTCTTACGCATTTTCGAAGCCTCGGTCCGCTCAGATAAAGTTGATTTGGAAGCGGAAAATCAGGGCCTTCTCCGTGGGCCGGTTGATGCCCATGGCAGTCGTGGCGCCGCCTCCGAAATTCGTGCGCCCGTAATCTCCGGAAATCCGGAACAACCGGTTGAGATACCAATTCACGCCGCCCACCACCTCGTGGGCCAGCCGCGGGGAAGCCGTGGCGGAAGCGAATCCGTCGGTGAAGAGCGCCCGGTCGGCGGTGAACTCTCCGGTCCGCACCGCGATCTCGACGGCGCCCCAGCCGTGGTTGCGCGGGTCGAAATTCTTCTTCGGAGTGGGACTCTTGAAGCTCTTCTTTTCGCCCGTCAATATGTAGCTGCCGGCCACCTGCCAGGCGCGGTAGCCGATGTCGGTCCGGAACGTCCCCTTCTGCATGTCTTCCTCGGTGAGGCCGTATTCCGTAAGCAGGCCGAACGCCCCCATGTAGTAATACAACCCCGGCTGCAAGCGGGTGCGATGTCCGCCTTCGGTTACCCCCGAATTGAACGTGAAGAAACTGTTCTGGGCGAAGGTCTTGTAAGAAGGCAGCGCCTCGGCATCCACGCTCCCGGAGGAGGCGCCGACTCCGAATCCCAGGTTGGCCACCTCGGGATTGAACAGATTGAAGAACAGCCGTCCGGCAAAGTCGCGGTGATCGCTCACCGAAGCGTCGCTGAGGCCGTTGTCCGGAACTCCGTTGAACGCGCCGACCGAATAGCTGATGTGGCGCGGCAGAATGTCGCCTCCCACCTGATAGCCGATGTCGCGGCTAGGCGCCAGCATGGTAGGATAGCCGCGCTCGACGAAGCTGGTATCGTCGTCCGACTGTAAACGCTCCAAGCTGACCGGCGGCTTGAACTTGCCGGCCTGCACCTGAGCGAAATCGAAATACTTGAGTGTCACATAGGCGTCGTAAATCACCACCGAACCCTGGCCAAAGTCAGGCCGGAAGAAATAATCGATGTACTTATAAATCGTGCCGGAGAAGGTCGGGCGAACGCGGCGGAGAAGCATCTGGTCCATCGGATTGGTGCTGTTCTCTCCGAAAAAGGTGCGGTTATCGACTTGTAAATCCGCCCCGATCTTGAGCAGGAAGTTGCCATGCGGGGATTCAATAGTGAATCCGGAGGTATTGGCAGTGACCGTGGCCTCCGTCTTCGCTTTTTCGGCGGCGGCCGCATCCTCTACTTTTTTCAGCTCTTGTTCGTGCTGGACATCTTTGAGTTTCTGATCGAGTTCATCGACCTTCTTCTGGAGATCCTGAACCTTCTGATCGGTGCTTTGTGCGCCGGCAGATTGCTGCTCGGTGGACGCAGGGTCCGCCGCCGCAGAGTCGGCCCCCACCGCCTGACCGGCGGAACTGGACGCCGCGGCAGGCGCCGGGTTTTGGCCGGGATTGCCGGCTTGAGACGGATCGGTGGAGGCACCCCCTGCACCGGCCAAGGCAGTAACTATGATCGAGACAAAAAAAGCGTGGGTCAAACCACGAAAGGCGTTCATTATGCAACTCCTTGGGAAAGGGCGGGCGTTCCAGGCGTCTTACATGCGTAGTCGCCTGGCTAAACGAACCGGAGCTTCGTTGCAGGAAGCCTCCGAATGCGCCTCCGTGTGTGCTCGCGGTAGCTGCATTCTCGTCCGATCGCCGGCCTGATGATTCCCTTGGGCAACCAAAGCGTTTATAAACGTTCTCACGAATAACTCTACATCCAAGACGGCCCGCTTTCAAGCATAAAAGGCTTATTTATCTATAATGTAGAGGGCCTCAACAAGTAAGTCGCAACTGTCGAGGAATCCATAAATCGACCCGCGTGTGTCGCGTGCGTCTATGGGAATTATTGGTTGACTGAGGCGTGCGGGGAAAGTCGCCATAACTTCCGTAGGACCTTGCCACATAAGTTGGGCCTGACCGGTCTCCAGGGGTTCATGCTGCGGTGCAAAATGCCGCAGGTCCCACTAAATTTGCTACACTCTAACCCCAGAGGAACTGGGTGCTGTGACTGTTATGCCACGTCGGGCGCCGATGATGATCGGCGCTATCTGCCTGCTTGCCCGCGCCGGATTCGGGGGCGACGATCCGCAGGTTTCCATCCCCATCCGAGGCCGCACCCCAATCTCGCGGCCGGATTTTCGTATCGAGAGCGATCTCGTGCTGATCCCGGTCAGCGTCACGGACTCCCGCAACCATGCCGTCACCGGATTGACCCGCGAAGCATTCCGGGTCTTCGAAGACCGGACCGAGCAGACGGTCGTCCAGTTCGCCCGCGAAGATGCGCCAATTTCGGTGGGCATCGTGTTCGACTCCAGCGAAAGCATGACGGGTAAGCTGCCCAAATCGCGCGAGGCAATGAAGCAGTTCCTGCGGTTGGCCAACCCGGAAGATGAGTTCTTCCTGGTGGAGTTTTCGAGCCGCGCCCATTTGACCGTGCCCTTCACCAGCGACATCGGCGAGATTCAAAACCGTCTGCTGGCCGCGCAGCCTAAGGGCCGGACCGCGCTGCTGGATGCGGTCTGCCTGGCGATGAATACTTTGAAGCACGGACGGTATGCGCGGCGGGCCCTGCTGGTGCTTTCCGATGGAGGCGACAACCACAGCCGCTACACCGAGGCCGAGGTGCGGGAGCGCGTGCGCGAATCCGACCTGTGGATCTACACCATGGGGATCTTCGAGCGGCCGGTCGGGGTTCGGTTAAAGCAGACCGATCCTGGGCAGAAATTGCTGGAAGGGCTGGCGGCGGAGAGCGGCGGGCGGCACTTCGCGGTGGATTCCCTGGTGGATCTTCCGGTGGTGGCCGCGCGCATCAGTCTGGAATTGCGGAACCAATACGTCCTGGGATACCGCCCCGGCAACTCCCGCCGCGACGGCAAGTACCACCAGGTGCAGGTGCACGTGGTGGAGGGTTCCAACCTGAGGGTTTCCTGGCGGCCGGGTTACTACGGCACGATCGAGTAACCCGAGGTTCCGGGACCGGGTGCGGCGCCGGCGTCCGGGCAGGAATGGAAAGATTCAGCCTCCCCTCTGGCGATCTGCTCGAAGCCGGTGAATCCGGGCGGCCGGTTACGCCGGTGGCACTGTCCGCCATCCCAATGCAGCCCCGCGCCAGCGCCCTCCGAAGCCGGGGAGCGGGCGCCAGATCAGACGGGCGTGAGCCGCCGGGCTGAGCAGATTGGCGGGCCGGGCCAATATTCCGGCGGTCATTTTCACGGTCACCGCCAGCGCCAGAGCCGCCAGGATAATCAGGAGCTGGTCCCCGCGCAGGAACCGCGTCAGACGCGCGCCGATCTGCGCGCCGATGGTGGAGCCGGCGGCCAGCATCAGCGCCAGGACGAGGTCCACGGTGTGATTCGTGGTGGACTGCATATAGGTGACGCCCGCGCAGGTGAACAGGGTCTGAAAAAGCGACGTTCCGACGGCCACGTGGGCCGGCATCCCCAGCAGGTATACCATCATCGGCACCATCATGAACGCACCTCCCACGCCCATGATCGAGGCCAGGATGCCCACCACCACGCACAGGAAGAACGGCACCAGCAGGGAATGCCGGACGCCGGAGCGTTCAAAAGTGACCTGGAACGGCAACCGCGCCAGTTTCCCCGGCCCCACCGGTTTGCGGTGCTTCCTGGATGCCATCGGCCCGCGCCGCAGATTCTTCAAACTGGCCAGGAACATCGACCCGCCGACCAATCCGAGCACCACGATGTAGGTGATGGTGATGAAGGAATCGGCATTCCCCAGCGCGCGCAGGAGCTTAATCGCCTGCACCCCCAAGGCAGCTCCGGTTAACCCTCCCGCCAGCAGGGTGAAGCCCATTTTGAAATCCACATTTCCGAGGCGGAAATGGGCGGCTACCGCCGAGGAAGACGCGGCCACGATCTGACACGAATCGGATGCCGCCGCCACGGTCGGTGGAATGCCTGCCAGCATCAGAATCGGCGTGAGCAAAAAGCCTCCGCCTACCCCCAGGAGCCCGGAAAGAAATCCCACCAGGCCCCCGGCGCCGATCAGTATCCAGATGCTGATGCTGATTCCGGCGACCGGCAAGAAAACGGACATCAAACCCCCTAGCCCGATGTCCGGATCATCAGGTCTGAATAGTTCCGATACCTTCGAGAAACATATAGCACACTTTGTTTTCGGGTTCCAGATTTTTTGAGTTCTGTTAGACTGAGTACGCGCCGGCTCCGGCAGCGCCGAGGCGATAACATGAACACAAACGTACTTACAGTGACGGATGGGCGCACCGGCAAGACCTATACCCTACCGATCGACAAAGGCGCCATCCGGGCGATGGACCTTCGTCAAATCAAGGTGGATGCGGATGATTTCGGGCTCATGACTTATGACCCGGCATTTATGAACACCGCCTCCTGCCAAAGCAGCATCACTTACATCGATGGCGACCGGGGTATCTTGCGGTATCGCGGATATCCCATCGAGGAACTGGCCGAAAAGTGTACCTTCCTGGAAGTGGCCTACCTCATCCTCAACGGCGACCTCCCCGGCGAAACCCAATTAAAGGACTGGATCAGCCAGGTGAAGCACCACACCATGCTACACGAAACCACCAAAAAATTCCTGGAAGGCTTTCGCTACGACGCGCATCCCATGGAGATGCTGGTATCCACCGTCGCGGCGCTTTCCACGGTATATCCGGACGCGCGCCACGTTCTCGATCCCGAGAACCGGCGCAAGCAAATCGTGCGCCTCATCGGCAAGGTGCCCACCATCGCGGCGTATACCTATCGCCACAGCCTGGGCCTGCCCTACATCTATCCGGACAACGACTTGGCCTATAGCGCCAACTTCATGAACATGCTCTGGAAAATGCTGGAGCCCAAATATCTGGCCAACCCGGTGATCGCGCGGGCGCTCTCCATCCTGTTCATCCTGCACGCCGACCACGAGCAGAATTGCAGCACCAACGCCATGCGGGCGGTGGGCAGTTCCCAGGCCGATCCCTTCTTGGCGGTGGCCGCCGCCGCGGCGGCCCTCTCCGGACCGTTGCACGGGGGCGCCAACGAGGAGGTCCTGCGCATGCTCGACTCCATCGGCAGCAAGGATAATATCCCCGCCTATATCGAACAGGTCAAGGCCGGCAAGCTCAAGCTCATGGGCTTCGGCCACCGGGTTTACAAGAATTACGATCCGCGGGCGCGCATCATCAAGTGGACCGCCGACCAGGTGTTCCAGGTTACCGGCCGCAACCCCAATCTGGATATCGCCCTGGAACTCGAAAAGATCGCGCTCGAAGACGAATACTTCGTGAAGCGCAAGCTCTACCCGAATGTGGATTTCTATTCCGGGATCATCTACCAGGCCATGGGCTTCAAGCCGGATATGTTCACCGTGTTATTCGCCATTCCGCGCACCGTCGGATGGCTGGCCCACTGGAATGAGCTGATGGCCGATCCGGAACAGAAAATCGCCCGCCCGCGGCAGATCTACACGGGCCCCGAGCAGCGTCACCTGCCCGCCGACAAGCCCACCATCCGCGTTTCGGTGATGGTGTAAAGAAAGACGCTCGTATCCGGCGGGGCGTGCTGCGCTGGCCGCCCCGCTCACGACCTGGTGGCGGAAGCCAGATCGTCCAGGTTCAGGGTCGCCACTCCCGGCACCGCCGCCGCGATGCGCTGGATCTCCTGCACCTCCCGGATATTGGACACCGCGCCGTGCACCGATATGGCGCCCTCGTGCGCTTCAACATCGAATTCCAGATGCGAAGTGGCCGCGTCGAGCGCCAGTTCGGCGCGGACGCGGCTGGCCAGCGCCAGATCGTCCACGGCCGCCTGGCAGCCCTCCGTAAACTCAAAGCACCTCCGCCGCGCCAGACTGCTGATGGCCCGGCATGCGTCCTCGATCTCTATGTACTCCAGGTTGAGCACGATGTCGTAATTGGCGGGGTCGCCCCAGTCCACTCCGTACAGATACTGCGTCCATTTGCGGCGGTCCTGGTCCATTCTTTCGATATAGGCCGCGGCTTCGGCGCGGCTCAGCTTCAGCCGCTCCTGGGCCATCTTCAGGCGCAGCTCCATCGGCGCGATGATGCGCACCCGTAGAATGTGCGGTCCGCTCTTGAGCAGCAAATGGCCCGCGTTGCCGTGGTACACCGCCCTGCCGGTGCGCACCTCCGCCGCCAGGGCTGCCTGAATCAGCACCAGGTAGAGGTACTTTTTGTGTTGCAGCCGCTCCAGGAACGTGGGCGGCTTTTCGAGCGCCGCCCGCAATTCCTCCTGGGAAACCCCGTGGGCGGCCGCTCTTTCGACGATCACCTCGCGATCCACGCACCGGTAGCCGAGGGATTTCGAAAGGCATTCCGCCAGCATCTTGCCGCCGCTGAAAGACCCCCGCGAAATGGTGATTACCGGCATGCGCCGGCCCCTTGTGGAGTTTCGGAGTCGAGCCTCATGTTATTATTCTATTCAGGATTCGCAGGTAAGTAAATCTGAATCCGCGAGGCTCCCCATGGCGCCGGGAAAAGTTTACCTCGTGGGCGCCGGTCCCGGGCACCCCGAACTGTTGACCGTCAAAGCTGCCAGGCTGCTCGAAGTCTGCGACGTGATTATTTACGATCGCTTGATCCAGGAGGAGATCCTGGCGTTGTCGAAGCCTTCGGCCGAGCGGATCTACATGGGCAAGAAGGTCGGCGTTCACGAATCGCGCCAACCCGAGATTCACGAGCTTCTGGCGCGCAAGGCGCTGGAAGGAAAAACCGTCGTCCGCCTGAAGGGCGGCGATCCGTTTCTCTTCGGACGCGGCGGCGAAGAGGCCGAATTCCTGGCGGAGCATGGCATTCCCTTCGAAGTGATTCCGGGAGTTTCCTCCGCGCTGGCCGCTCCGCTCAGCGCCGGCATCGCCCTGACCCATCGCGACGCCGCCTCCTCGGTGGCCATCGTCACCGGGCACGAGGCCAACCGGGAGGAGAGCCGCATGAACTGGAGCGCCCTCGCCGGCATCGATACGCTGGTGTTCCTCATGGCGGTGCACAACGTGGACCGCATCGCCTCGGAACTGGTGGCCCACGGGCGCGCTCCCGAGACGCCCGCGGCGATGATTCAAATGGCCTTCTGGCACGGCGAAACGGTGGTTACCGGCACGCTGCAATCCATCGCCGCGGAAGCCGAGCGCGCCGGCATCAACCCGCCCGCCACCCTAGTCATCGGAGAGGCCGTCAAACTGCGCGAAAAGCTCCAGCACTCCCACCGCGATCTGTGCCGCCGTCCGGACGGCGATTCCAGTTTTGTTCCCGCGCCCGCGCCCGACCAGTTGCTCCGCCTGGCTACCGCCGGGATGGGAAGCCAGGTGCTGCTGTTTGCCCTCGCGTCCGGCCTGTTCGACCACCTGGAGCAATGGCGGACCGCGCAGGAACTCGCCCGCCTGATGGGGTTGAACCGCCACGCCCTGGCCGAAACTCTGGAGTGCCTGCTCTCCCTGGGCCTGCTGGAATGCGGGCCGCGGGGATATCGCAACCTCGAGTTGGCTTCCCGCTACCTTTTGGATGATTCCCCGCAGACCCTGCGTCCCGCGCTGCTGGCGATGTCGGCGCACCTGGCGCCGCTCGGCTCGATCGGCCGCTACGTATTGGATGGCCGCCAGAATGGCGCCCCGCCGGAGTTCGATCGGCTGCAAAAGGAATTCTGCGAATGCCTGGCCCGCTATTCCGCTCCCTTCGTACTGGACAGGCTCGACCTGGAGCATGCCCGCGATGTGCTGCTGGTCGGTTGGGGCGGCGAAGCCTACCGCCGCCTGCTATCCCGGCGCTGGCCGGACGTGGCCGTGGAATTGTGCAATCCGTTTGAAGGCGATCTCCCCTGCGGCCCCGCCGCTGTCCTGCCCGCGAATGGCCGGCGCTACGGAGCCGTGCTGCTCTCGGGCCTCCTGCCGTGCTGCGGTCGCAGCCAGTTCCAGCCTGTGGTGGAACGCGCCGCCGGCCTGTTGACGGCAGATGGGACGCTGGTTCTCCACGATGCGTTTCTGTCTACGGAAACCCCGCCCCCGCCGGAGGTCACGCTAACCGCGCTGCGGCGGCACGTCCTCGCCGGCGGGAGCGGCAATTGGTCGCTCGCGCGGCTCCAATCCGAGCTGGATTCGCTGTCTCTGCACATGACGGGATCCGAAGCCCTCCCCGGCGGCACCCGCGTGGTGACCGCCAGACCAGTGTAGGTTTTGTCGCCGCGCCCGGGCGAGGCCCGGAAAATTCCGCGCCGCAACAGCGCGGGCTGGACGGGCCGGAGCCTCCGCGGAGGGCCGCGAATTCCCCGGCCCGCGCGTGAAGGCGCCATGCCGGGCGCGCTGGACGCCATTCCCTTCGAGCCTCCGGCGCTGCGCCGCGCTCTTCAGCAAGCCAAGGACCTGACGATGCGGCCACAGACCGCGCCACCATTCGGGTCAACGGTCGTGGCAGAGCCGCGAGCGTAAGCGAACAGCCCCCCAACTTGTCTGCCGGCGGCGACACGGTCTTTCTCCACAGCCGCTGAGCCGGCAGAAGAAATCAATTCAACGCCGAATGGCCAGGGATCGCCGAACAGTGTAGGTTTTCTCGGCTCGCAGGGAGGCGCCAGCGACACCCAATCCGCAACTTCTCGATTTCTCAATTGGTCTACGCCGGATTTTATCGAAATACTCTTGCCGGAAACTATATTTGAGACCCGTTAGTTGAAGAATCCAGCAATGCGCCGTTCGTGCCGCCAGCTTGGCCCAAGCCTCCAGGCGCGCGCGAATTCCTAAACCACAGAAAACCGCATATTGAAGATAAAAAGCTCTAAAATTAGCAAATAATCTTGTGCCAATAGTTGATCGGATATATATTCGAGTTGGTCAAACTATCCGGAACCAGGTAAGCAGCCGATGCAGCCAGGCGAAATCGAAGCCGCCCCAAACCCGATCTCCGCGGAGTTGAGCAACGAGTTCCTCTCGAGCGCCCGCGCCTTCGCCTGGTCGGTGCGGGAAGTCATCGAGCGCACGGTCCTGAACGAGGTGGCCGGCGATAAGCTGACCTTCTCCCAGCTCAAGCTGCTCTATCTGGTGGCCCACACGGATGTGCTCAACATTGGGGATGCCGCCCGGTTCCTCGGGGTGACCTGCGGTGCGGCCAGCCGGGTGGTGGATA
>JASHSS010000142.1 GCA_030038565.1 Bryobacteraceae bacterium | reverse complement strand
GATCGGGCGCCGCGACCGGCTCGACCCCGGATTGCAAACCCGCATTGCCGCCGCCGAATACGCCACCCGCCACGGCAGGCGGCTGCGGCTGCGCATGGCGGTAGACTATTCGGCGCGGGACGCCATCCTGGCCGCCGCGCGCGCGGCCGCGGAACTCTCGCGGGAAGCCATGGGAGAAGCCCTGGGGCCGCCCGTGGACCTGATGATTCGCACCGGCGGCGAACACCGTTTGAGCGATTTTCTACTGTGGGAATCGGCCTACGCCGAACTGGTTTTCTGCCGCGCCATGTGGCCGGATTTCGACGCCGCCGATCTGGCCGCGGCAGTCCGCGAATTCCGGGGCCGCGAGCGCCGTTTCGGAGACGTGCCCCGAGCGCCTCACCGCCTCCACGAAGCCTGGCTGGAGTGAGTTTTCAGGACGCGTAGGACGCGGCGGTCATTACTTCGCTGTTGGAGTAGCTCCAAATTCCGACGAAACTGGAACCGTTATAAAAGAAAATCGCGGCGCCCGCCAGTATCACAAAGACCAGCAGCAGGGCGTATTCAGTCAGGTCCTGCCCCTGATCGGAGACCACGAAATGACGAAGCATGCCCGTCATGCTGCCATCCTATAAATATTTCGCCGCCACGTAAAGTTCCCATTCGTTGACATTCGATAACGTTATCGGCTATAGGCTGGAAACCCCGCCGGCCGCGCCTCGGGTGCGATCCGCTATCATCGTTGCATGCGGTATATCCCTACACTGCGTACCACCATCTGCTTCGGGGTCCTCTTGGGCGCCGCGCTGGCCGCGGACCGGCCGGAGGTTCTGCTGTGGGACCGGGGCGCCCCCGGATCGGAGGGCAAAACCGCCGCGGAAGTGGACGAACCGCCCAACCAGGCTCACGGTTACTTCAAGATTACGCAGGTGCACAAACCGTCGGTCACGGTGTTTCTGCCGGCGGCCGATAAGGCCACTGGCGCGGCTATGGTGATCGCCCCGGGCGGCGGACACCAGTTCCTGAATTTCGACCAGGAAGGCACTTACGTGGCGGAGTACTTGAACAGTATCGGGGTTGCCGGGTTTGTGCTGAAGTACCGCCTGGCGCGGGAGCCCGGCTCCACTTACAAGGTTGAGGTGGATGCCCTGGGGGATGCCAGGCGAGCCATCCGCCTGGTGCGCAGCCGCGCCGCCGAGTGGCGCGTCAACCCGTCGCGGGTGGGCATCATGGGCTTCTCGGCGGGCGGCGAGGTAGCGGCTCTGGCGGCCACGCGCTTCGACGCGGGCAATCCGGAGGCGTCCGACCCCATCGAGCGTCTCAGCTCCCGGCCCGATTTCGACGCCCTGATTTATCCCGGTATCCGTGCCGGTAATTACACTATCCCCAAAGATATGCCGGTCACCTTTATGCTCTGCGCCGATAACGACCGCGGTCCTTCCACGGCGCTGGCCGGCCTGTATCCCATGCTGAAGGAGGCCGGCATTCAGACCGAAGTCCACATCTACGCCACCGGCGGCCACGGCTTCGGCATCAATCCCAATACCCGGAATCCATCTCCGGTGGCCGCCACCTGGTACCTACGGCTGGGGGATTGGTTGAAAGATATCAAAATGTTACAGGTGGCCGGCCAATGAGCGCGGAAGTTACCCGTAGGCCCACGCGCCTGCCCGCGGCGCGCCTCCCCCGGCGGAATTATATGACCTTTCCCACGGAATTGCGCAACGCCATCCCGGAATTGCCCACTTATGTGGGACGCACGCTGGAATTGGCCGGCACTCACGGGCACTCGTCCAACACGCGGTTCTTCGGCGCCCGCGTGCACCTGGGCCTGGAAATCCGGGAAACCGGCAAGCTCAAGGGCCGGTTTACGGTGCGCATGGACCTGGAGGTGGAAGCCGCGCGAGCGCTGGCGCGCAACCTGCTGGAGTTGGCGGACCGCGCCGAAAAGCTGCCGGAGTCCGTGCTTCCGCCGGTAACTGTGCGCGAGCGGAAGGGTAAGTAAGCGGACCCGTCTACCGAACCGAGAGACGAATCCCGGGCCAAGGGGCCCTCCGTAGGCGGGCGTTGCCCTAAGACCGCTCATACCAGCTTCAAATAGGCATAAATTACCGGGAGAGCGAATAAGGTGCTGTCCACACGGTCGAGGAATCCGCCGTGGCCGGGCAGCATCGCGCCGCTGTCCTTGACTCCCGCGCCGCGCTTCATGGCCGACTCGGCCAGGTCGCCCAGTTGGCCGGCCGCGTTGGCCGCCGCGGTCAACAGGACCGCGTGCCACCACGGCACCTGCGGCGCCGCGCGCAGCAGGTAACCTCCCGCCAGCAAAACCGACGTGACCACCGAGGCGGCCGCGCCCTCCCAGGATTTATTGGGACTCACCTGGGGCGCAATCTTGTGCCGCCCGAAACGGCGGCCCACGTAATAGGCGCCCATGTCGCCCACCCAGTTGAGCACCAGGCCGTACATCAGCCAATGCTGGCTTTGCTGGCGCAGAAAAATGGCGCAGCGCCAGCTTCCAAAAACGTAGACCACACCCATCAGCAACAGGCCGGCGCGCGGAAGCGATTCGCCGAGGCGGGCGCGCAGGCCCCAGCCCAGGGCGATGAGTGCGGCGACCGTCACCGGAAGCCCCACGTCGCCCGGCCACAACAGCAGCCAGACACCGAAAACGTAGCCCAGGGGACCGGGCGCGCCGAATCCGAAACCGGCCGCAATGCCATCGTATTCCCGGTAGCACAGGCACGCCACCGCTCCCAGAATTGCCAGAAAGACCCATTGACCGGCCCAGAACACCGCATACACGGCGATCGGAATCAACGCCGCAGCGGTGAGGACGCGCTTCATGAGGGGCCGAGCACTTCGATCAGGGTCTCGCCGCGCGCTTCCTCGCTTCCATTCGTCTGGGCGGCTTTGGCGCCACTCAGCCCGCCGTAGCGCCGGTCGCGCTTCTGATATTCCAGGACCGCCTGCAACAGGTCGGTGCGCGTGAAATCGGGCCACAGCGTTCCGGTCACGTAGAGTTCGGCGTAGGCGATCTGCCACAGCAGAAAATTGCTGATGCGCATCTCGCCCGAAGTGCGGATCAGCAGGTCGGGGTCGGGGCAGGACGCGGTATAGAGATTGGTGGAGATCATTTCCTCGTCGAGTTTTAACGAGCCGATGCTGCCCTCGATGCGGGCCATGTCCAGAATCGCGTTCAGGGCGTCCACGATTTCCGCGCGGCCGCCGTAGTTGATGGCCAGGTTGACCACCAGGCCGCGATTGGCGGAGGTGGCATCCACCACCGAATCCAGTTCCCGGCGCACCTGCGGGGGCAGTGCCTCGAGGCGCCCGATGGCTTGCAGGCGGATATCGTTCTTTTGCAGATCGGGAAGTTCCTGGCGCAGATAAAAGCGCAGCAGGCGCCACAGGGTTTCCACTTCGGCGCGCGGCCGCTTCCAGTTCTCGATCGAGAAGGCGTACAGAGTCAATACCTTGACTCCCAGCCGGGCGCAGGTTTCCACGGTTTGCCGCACCGGTCCGATCCCGGCTTTGTGACCGGCCACGCGCGGCAGGCGGCGCTGTCCCGCCCACCTTCCGTTCCCGTCCATGATAATGGCGATGTGCGCCGGGAGCCGGGTCGGGTCGAGCGACTGCGCCAGCTCCCAATCCTTCTCCCCAGGCTGGAGCGCTTCCAGTAAAGCCTTCATGAAGTAATACTTATAGTACAACACGAGATCATGCCGGAGGGCTCCGGCGGCGGGTTCCAGAGGGCGGCGAGGGTACCGTTAGTACGGCGGGGCGTACCACTTGGTTCCGCGGCAACGTGTTCGCCGCCTCACGGCCATCACCCGTGCCGCCAGGTTGGCGCGCGGTACCGGGTCAGGCTGCGGCCAACGGCAACGCAATGCCGGGCGGCGCGCCGGTTCGCGCCCCTATTCGTGTTTTTCGAGCAGCCAGGTAATGGTGCCGATGGTGAGTTGCAGGCGGACGCGGATCTGCACCGGGAGCCGCCGCGCGTCGTCGGAGAGCCACACGTATAAGTGCGCGGAGCGCTTGTAGAGCACGTCGTTGAACAGGTACGCCTCGTACCGGATGGTTTTGAAGGTGCCCGCGGGGGTTTTGACTTCTTCGCGCGCCTGCGCCTCCACCTTCGCCAGCACGCTCTTTTTGCCGTCGCTCATGGGCACTTCGGCGCTCTGGTCGGGCTGGAGATTGAGCGTGCGGAGATAGAAAAGGCCTCCCAACAGCTCGTGGACACAGGTGGGAATTTCGGTCTCCTTGGCCAGGAAAACGGTGTTCTTGACGCGGTCGCGTTCCAGGTAGCTGGCCTTGTGGGCCGGGCCGTCGAAGACAATCCTGGTTTCGCGCTGGCGGCTGCCTTCGTGCGCGGACATCTCGGAAGAGAGGGCGCAGAACGCCTGGTTGAGTTTGACCTGGTAATCGTCCTCCACCTTGAACAGCTTGGAGACCAGCCCGACGGATTCCAGGTGCAGCGTGGCCTGCCATTGGGCGCCGGGCTGGGGAGGCGCGATCCAGTCCAATCTGGCCTGGCCGGCGGTAATCAGGCGCCATTCAATGTTGTAGAAGAACGTTTCGCGCGCCGGCAGGCGATTCGTTTCGGGCGCGGCCCACAGGGCCCAGACAAGGGGCAGCCACCGCCACCATTTCAATTGCATGAAAGGCCAGTTTCGCAGATGCGCCGAGCGTGGCGCAAACCGGGTCTCGATGCGAATGGGGGCTGCCGGCGGAGCTTTCCGGGAACAATCGGCCGCCCAATTGCGTCTGCTGGTGTTCGGCCATCCTCTTGCGATAATTGGAGCATATGCCGTCTGCCGCCTTTCTGCGCCGTCCCGCCGTGCTGCTGGCGTTGGCCCTCTGCTCGGTGGGGGGCGTGGTAACCATTCTCGGAAAGCTGGCGAGCGGACCGCAACTGGAGCAGAAGCGCACCACGCTCACGGCGCAGGGAGGCACGAACGCGTATCCCGCCTACTCTCCCGACGGCCAGCGCCTGGCTTTCAGCGTGCGCGGCGTGTCCAAGGTGGAGAGCTTTCACATTTGCGTACGCGCCGCCGGTCCCGACCGGCCCCGCGACCTGACCAGCGGCGGAAACGACGTCAGCCCCGCCTGGTCGCCGGATGGAAGCCGCATCGCTTTCCTGCGCATTGCCGAAGGCCGCGCGCAATACGTGGTGACGCCGGCCGATGGCGGCCAGGAACGCACGGTGGCCGAGTTCGCCGCGCCCGCCGATGAGACCCAGCCGCTTCCCGCGGTGGCCTGGCTGCGCGACGGAAAATCCCTGGTAGTGGTGGATCCGGACGGCGACTCGCCGCCGGCCCTGGCGACCGTGGCGATCGAAGGAGGCAAGGTCACCCGCATCACCCGGCCGCCCGCAGGCTCGGAGGGAGACTCCACGCCCGCGCTCTCGCCGGACGGCGCCAGCCTGGCGTTTGTGCGCAGCACCGGGCCGGACGGCGCGGATATCTGGCTGGGTGATGTGAGCGGCGCGGGATTCCACCGGCTGACCTTCGACGACCGCGGAATCCGCGGCATGTCCTGGACGCCCGACGGGCGCGATATCGTGTACTCCGCCAACCGCGCCGGCGGATGGCGGCTCTGGCGCGTGGCGGCCTTCGGCGGCAGCCCTCGCGAGATCGCCATCGCCGGGCGCCAGGCGCAATACCCGGTGGTGGCCCCGGCCGGCAACCGTCTGGCGTTCGCCGATACGCCCTCGTCCTCGGCCATCTGGCAGGCCGAGTTGGAGGACCAGGGAGCGGCCCAGGAACGGCCCGTGATCCGCTCGGCCGGCAACGAAACTTCGCCCGCCTATTCTCCCGATGGCAAGCGCATCGCGGATGTCTCCGATCAGACCGGCGCCGATGAAATCTATGTCTACGACCAGGATGGCGGCAAGCGTGTCCAGGTGACCAAGCTCAACGGACTGCACGTGGGGCGCCTGCGCTGGTCGCCATCGGGCGGCACGCTTTTGTTCGATGCCAGCGGCGACCGGGGATCGGACCTCTATACCGTGGCCGCGGCGCCCGGCTCGAAGCCCGTGCGCGTGGTGCTGGGCGGCAACAATGCGTCCTGGTCGCTCGACGGAAAGTGGATCTACTTCCAGTCCCGCGGCCAGATCTGGAAGGCTACCGATTCGGGCGGCAATCCGGAACCGGTGACCAAACAGATGGGCAGCGCGCAGCCGGTGGAATCGGCCGATGGCAAATTCATCTACTACCGCATGCGCCGCACCATCTGGCGCGTGCCGGTGGGCGGCGGAGAGGAGGAAGAGGCCATCGTTCCCGACCACGATCTGCTCTGGACCACCCTTCAGCCTACGCGCCAGGGCGTCTATTACCTGGAATGGGAAAGAAGCTCGCGCTCCACGGTGGTGTCGTTCTACGATTTCTCATCCAGGAAAAACTCCATCGTCTTCCGCATGAAAGGCGCCGGGCCGGCGGGTACTTACTCGATCTCGCCGGATGGCCGGCGTATTTTATATTCCAAGGTGGACCAGAGCGAAACCAACTTAGTCCAGGTGGATAACTTCCGGTAGGGAAGGCCGCACCTTTCTTTCTAAACCTTCTCGATCACCTCCGTACCGATCGCCTGCTCGGCCGCGATGATTGCGTTGAGGGCCTGTTCGGCGACGCCGCTGGCGTCGTGAACCGCCACGGCGATATCCATCGCCGCGCCAATGGCCACGTCCACATACTTCACCCAGTCCGGAATCCCGGACTTCAGGGCATCTATGGCTTTCTTCCATTCCTCCTCCCGATCCTCGCCCTTTTTGATGGCATCGGCGATGGTGAATGTCGTGTTTACAATCGCCGCGAGGGCTTTCTCGGCGTTGTCCAACTTAGCCTCAATCTTGGCTATCTTCTTATCGTCGACCTGGCCCTTCTTGGCTTTCAGCTTCTCCCGGTACTTTTTCTCCTCGCCCATGGCTTGTTGCAGGATCGGCGCAAGCTTGTGCGAATCCTTCTCCATTTCCAGGATCTTGACGTGGTGCACCTCGATGTGTTTCTCGCAGTTCTTGATGCTCGGCGTCTCGATACTGAGGGCCTTGCTGATCACGTTCAGCGCAACCTCCGTGGCGCCCTTGGTCTTAGCCCCGGCAATCTTCTCGGACATGAGTCCCTTCAGCACGACCAACTCGCCGTGGACTATCTTGGCCGCTCCGTCGGCATTGATGGCTAGTTTGACGATCTCCTGGGTGATGACGATGCCGCCCTTTACGATGGCGACGATCCCGAGCGGCGCAAGCGCGCCGTGACTGGCCGCCGTTGCGGCCGTGGTGGTTGCGACTATGATAGCCGTGAAGCCGATCTTCGCAGTGCACTTGGCCTTGAACTTGGTGACTTCCTTGTTGCCCTTTTTGAAGTCGTCGAGATAAGTCTGGACGTCCTTGGCCACCTCCTCGCCGGTCTTGGTCAGCTTGGCCTGGACGAAGCTGTTCAGATCCTTCTCGAAGATCTCGGACTGCTTGGGGAACTTGGCCACCTTGGCATCGGCGTCCAGGATGTGTTTCTTGATCTCTTCCGCGGCCACTTTGACCTTGGCGTATGCCTTTTCCTGTTGGATGGCGTGCCAGCGGGAGTCTTTGTCCAGCGCTTTATAGACCGGCTCATCCAAATCGACGATCAACTGAATCGTCAGGGCAGGCACCTTGACGTTCTGCGTCGAGACGCTGATCATCTTGTTCAATTCCTGTCGGACCAGTTCCAGCTTTGGCATTGTTTTCTCCTGAGGGGACTCCAGACTCTAAGCGCTACATAGTATATAGGAATCGCTGGGCTGTAGCCAGAGATTTGCGCCTGGCCGGAACCAACCAGGCGGCTCATAAGCCAGCCTTAATTTCGGCCGCCGCTCGACTGTCCACGGCGTCAGAAGAAGCAAGCTGGTGTTGCGTATCTGGAGAGCAACCAGTACCGCGGTACCGACTGCGACATCGATCGCTTTGCAGGCTGCGGGCGCCGAATAGCAGAAGGAGTATCCCGGCGGTTATCGAACCGATCCATGGTCAGGCAGGGTCTAACCAGATCCAGGTCATTTTGGGCTCGATTTGCTCCCGCGTGAACCGGTGCAAGCTGAAACGCTTATCTCCTGCCGAGCTGGCGAGTCAATTGGGAAGGCCGTGTCGCGCGGCGCCGGCGGCCCGGAAGCTGCCGCGGGAGAAGGCGACGGCCCGGCGCGGATTGGGCGCGGCCGCCGGCTGTCCAGTCGGCTCGCCCGCCCACCCCCACGTTCAGCCCGTTCGAACGGATAGCCATTCGATATGTACTGAATATCACGCTTTGTGTTTGGGTCTAGTATCGAAATAATTCACACATTGATTGCGTTGCGAGGTTCTATTCTTTATCGCCCCTCTGTGTGTTAGCTTTGGTGAGTGCCATTGTTCCCCATTTTAGTACTTAAGTAC
>JASHSS010000141.1 GCA_030038565.1 Bryobacteraceae bacterium | reverse complement strand
CCGACCTGCGGCTCGAGAGTCGGGAAGAGGGCTGTCTGCAGGAGATGGCTGAATTGGGAGAGTTGCTCGCGGAGCGTCAGCTTCATGGTGGATGCCTCCTGCCTACTACCAGCTTAGCCGCCGATCGAGCTTTTCAAAACGTAATTCTGTACTTCTGTTCTATCTCTGCGGTTTAGCTGAATTTTGCAAGAGGCTCTTGTCACCGATAAAGGTCGGCCCGGTTCCGCAGCGACTGGACGAGCGATGGACTTGCCGGAGAGGGCTGGACAGCAGTGATTAACCGCGCGGCGGTTTTGCTATCGTTCAACGACTTTTACTAACCAAACAGTTCCCTTCGTTCCCAAATTCGATCTGCTGGACAAACCGTATCTCTGCTTCAGTCTCGTTGCGGCCAGCATCCTTTCCGAAGTGAAAGCCGCACAGGAGGCCGCTCACAAAACCAGCAAGCAGGCCGACTACCAGGGCAAGAATAATACCGATCACCATCACAGCGAACCTCCGCTCCAGCTACAGAAGGTGTCCCCTCGCTCAACAGAGTTAGAAATCCCCGCGCCCTAGAGGGGTAGCATAGGCACAGTGCACCCGTGAGGCGTGGTGGCACATGAGCAACGTCAGGTGCGGGCCGGGCCGGTCAAAAGGCGCCATCCATTTCAAAGAGTAGCCGGACAGCCGTGGCTCAACAATATTGACTTCGGTTATCTGGGCAACCGGCGATCCTGGAAGCTTCCTGGCGCAGCAGGGCGGCGGACGCAGGCCCCGCTCGAGCACATTCGATAACCGGGATGCCCCTAAATTTTCACGAAGACCTAAGCCGGCACTTCCAGGTTCATGGAAGTTCCAACCGGGCATTTGGTGTTTGGTTCGGGTTGTTCTTTTCCGTGATCGCCATTCTGCCCTTGCGTAGCGGATCGCCCGTTCGCCAATGGGCGTTGGCCGTAGCAGCGGGATTCTTCGGCTTGGCCGTGTTGCGGCCAGCCTCGTTGGATCGGTTGAATCGGTTCTGGTCTGCTCTGGGCCTCCTGCTCGGACGCGTCACCAACCCGGTGATCATGGGGCTGCTGTTTTTTCTGGTGATCACTCCGACGGCCTGCCTGGCACGGTGGCTCGGAAAGGACCCGCTCCGATTGCGGCGGGATCCTACCGCCAGCTCCTATTGGATCAGGAGGGACCTGTCGGGTCAGGGACCGGAAACCATGTCGCGGCAGTTTTAACCTGAGGTGCTCGTTTCATTCCTGATTGAAATCTGGTCGTTCCTGCGGACGCGCAAGAAATACTGGCTGCTGCCCGTGGTAATCGGCATGCTGGTTTTCGGAGGGCTGATGATTTTCGCGCAGGGTAGCGCCGTTGCGCCGTTTATCTACACTCTGTTCTGAAGGCTTCGCTCCGGCAAATGAGAATTCTGGGCATTTCGGCCTTTTACCACGATAGTGCGGCAACCCTGATTCGGGATGGCAAAATCGTGGCGGCTGCCCAGGAGGAGCGCTTCACGCGGAAGAGACATGACGCCGGATTCCCCGGCCGGGCTGTCGAATACTGCCTGGCGGAAGAAGGGGTGGGCATCGGCGAGATCGATTCCATCGCTTTCTACGACAAACCCTTCCTGAAATTCGAGCGCCTCCTGGAAACCTATCTCGCCTTTGCGCCCCTCGGTTTTCGGTCCTTTCGCACAGGCTGCCCGGATTGACCTCAACGCGTACCGCAGGCATTCCGGGCCCGTCGCCAGCCCCCTCTCGGGCAGCGCCCCGGCCGCCATCGGCTTCATCCCCAGCACCGCAATCCCTTGCTCCACCAGTTTCGGCACCACCTGGTGGGCGAAGCTGCGGAACTGCGCGTCCAGAATGTTCAGCGGCATCTGCGCGGTGTCGAAGTGGTAATCGTGCGCCTGCGCCACCTCCAGCATTCGCAGGTGCACCACCGGATCCTTGTGCCCGGTGAATCCGACGTAGCGTATCTTGCCCGCCTTTTTGGCCTCCGCCAGCGCCTCCGCCACCCCGTCGTTGAAGAACCGGTCGGGGTCCTCCATGCGGATGTTCTCGTGGAACTGGATCAGGTCCAGGCGATCGGTTTGGAGGCGTCCCAGCGATTCCTCGATCTGCCTCGCGGCGGACGCTTTGGTGCGCCCGTCGAACTTGGTCATCAGGAACACTTTCTGCCGATAGCCGTCGCGCAGCGCCTGGCCCATCCAGGTCTCGCTTCGGCCGTCCAGGTAATCCCAGCAGTTGTCCATGAAGTTGATGCCGCGGTCGATGGCCGAGCGGATCAGCCGGATGGATTCCTGCTCATCCCTGGCCGTGCCGATGTGGTAGCCGCCCATTCCGATCGCCGAAACGCGCTCGCCCGTCCGGCCCAACTGGCGGTAGATCATGTCGCCGCGCCGTTCGTCGGCGGCATTCGCGCGGCCCGCAAAGAGCGCCGCCAGCGAAAGCCCGCCTACGAACTCACGCCGGCCAAAACCCTCCGCTATTGCCATGCCAAGATTCTACCGCTGGTGGCGAGGGGCAGTGCGCGCGCCGGGGATTTTTTCGGGCTGACTCTATCGGCCCCTAAGCCGTCAGGCTGCTCGCGCCCGCTTGCCACTTCCGATTGCCTGGGTATTTGCGAACAACTTGTAGGATCAAAGTTGACGGTCTGTGTTAAAATCTTCCAAACCGTGAGTTAAATTGGGAAACTCCGGATGATAGAGACGGATGGCGGATGGGCCGCGCGGAGTTGTATCGCGCATCTCAGAGGGGAGGAGAAAACATGGCCGACTATCTATGGGTGACATTCATTTCCAACGATCCCAGCAACCGCATACTGGATTGCTCTTCGACCAACGGAACCTCTTGGTCGAATTCTTTCTATTTTGGGCAGACGAGCAAGCTCCGGCCGGCGATGGCAACCTTTCTGGACTGTGTCTTCATTGGGTTTAATTCCAACGATCCGAGCAACCGGGTGTTGCTCAGCTTTACGCCCAACGGCGTCGCGTTTTCGACTGAGGATATCAACCAGACGAGCGCCTACGCGCCGTCTCTGGCGGTCTTTAACAGTCGCCTCTATGTCGCCTTTCATTCCAACGACCCGTCCGACAGGGTTCTGTTGAGTTCCAATGCCAACCTCACCGGGTGGTCCCCAAACGCCACTTTCGTTAACCAGACTTGCCAATTCGCACCGTCTCTGGTGGTCTTCAACAATCGCCTCTACGTCGCGTTCATTTCCCAGGATTCGAGCAACAGGATACTCTTGTGCTCATCGCCCGACGGCACTACGTGGGACACGAATACGACCACTTACATCAATCAGACCAGCAAGGCCGCGCCGGCTCTCGCTGTCTTCAACAATCGCCTCTATGTCGCATTCAACGCCAACGACCCGTCGAACAGGATCCTGTTGTGCTCGTCGCCCGACGGCTCCACGTGGGACACGAATACGACCACTTACATCAATCAGACCAGCAAGTACGCGCCCGCCCTGGCGGTTTTCAACAACAGGCTGTACGCCGCCTTCGTCTCCAACGACTCGTCCGACAGGGTCCTGGTGTGCTCTTCGCCCGACGGCTCCACGTGGGATACGAACACGACTACTGACTTCAAACAGACCAGCAAGTTAGCCCCCGCCCTGGTGGTCGGACCCTTCCCCCCACATACCGCAGAGCCCGAACCGGAACCAGAACCCGAGCCTGAGCCGGAACCAGAACCAGAACCGGAGCCTGAACCGGAGCCCGAACCAGAGCCGGAACCTGAACCTGAACCCGAACCCGAACCATGCCCGGAACCGTGCCCGGAACCCTGTCCGGAGCCTTGCCCGGAGCCTTGCCCCGAGGGGTAATGGCCACCAGACCGCGACCCAGGAAAAAGAACTCCTGACCCACGAGTATAGGGAATGCTGTCCGATCCAAGATCCCGAACCACGGATCACTCCTACCAAAGGAAGCTCGCGTCTCTGGTGGAGCTATATGCCGAGCTGGACCGGCAATCGCACGCCTCGAACGAGATTCCTCGTGAGCGCCTCAGTCCGGCGGAATTCTATCAGGACTATTTCTATCCCAACCGCCCTGTGATCATAGAAGGGCTGATGACGGATTGGCCGGCATTGACGAAGTGGACCCTCCCATGGCTGCGGACCGAGTTCGGCGGCTACCAGATTGAAGTACATGCAAATCGGACCCTCGATCCGCTGTACGAACAGCATTTCAAAGGCCACTGCTCTACCATGAACTTCGGTGATTTCATCGGAATTCTTGAGAGCCCGGAAGAGACCAACGATGTTTATCTGGTGGGACGCAACGTTCTCCTCGAGCGTCCGGAATTCCGCAGGATGCTGCAGGACATTTCCAACCCGGACGGCTTTCTCGATCCGCAGACCATGAATCACCCCAACGTTAAGCTGTGGATCGGCCCGCGCGGCACCGTCACGCCCCTGCACCACGATCGCGGCAGCGTCTTCTTTGCCCAGATCAGCGGACGCAAGCATGTCAAATTCATATCTCCATTTCATCTCCCGTCGCTCTACAACGATCCGGATACCTGCTACAGCGACGTGATTCTGGACGCGGGCGTCGACTTGAATCGATATCCGGAAATGCGCGGCGTGGTCGTTCGCGAAGCGGTGATTGGCCCCGGTGACTTTCTGTTGATTCCGGCCGCCTGGTGGCACTGGGTGCGTGCGCTCGATCCCAGCATCAGCCTGACGTTCAAAAACTTCTTATTTCGAACCGGGAGGATTGCATGGAATTACAGGTAGAACCGGCGCCGGCCGCTCAGCGGCAAACGAGTGTGTTGTGCGATTCGCCGCGGGTAGCTTTAACGGTTCACGCCGTGACCACGGCTTTGGTCGAGACTCTCACCGGAATGGCGTTGCCGCGACTCGAAACCGCGCTCCTGAGCGGAAGTAATGGAGGGGTGGTGGGGAGCGGACGAACCTGCCAGGTCACCTGGCTCTCGCACGGCGAAAACCCGGCGGTGCGAACGATTGTCGATATCGTGGCCGCGGTGGCCGGGCTTCCCAGCCGTCGCGCCGAAAGGCTGCAGGTAATTCGTTACTCGCAAGGCGGCGAGTACAAGCCCCACTTTGACAGCTATGATCTGGAGTCGGAGCGCGGCCGCCGATGCACGGCAGGCCGCGGACAGCGCACCCACACTGCCCTGCTTTATCTGAATGCAGACTTCGCGGGAGGCGCCACGGTATTCCCTCGTTTGGGCCTGGAGGTCCTTCCGCGCCAGGGCGCCGTATTGACATTCGAGAACTGCGTGAGCGGAACCAACCTTCGACACGACAAATCTCTACACGCAGGCGCTCCGGTGACGGAGGGTGAAAAATGGGTCGCGACGTTGTGGTTCCGGGAGCGGTAGGGAATAAGGCTACCAGGCTCTACCGCCCGTGGCCGCCCCAAAGACCTTCGTGCCCGATCCCACGCGCTTGCTGATCAGCCGCGGCTTCCTCATCTCCGCCATCCGCAGGTCTTGGGCCGCCGCCGCCGGCTGCGCCGCCAGTAAGCCCCGTCGCGAATAAGAGATCCCGAGCCCTTCTCTGCCACATGCTACGCTCAAATGTTCATGTTCCGCCGCGTCATCTGGATCGTCCTGGATAGCGTGGGGATCGGCGCGATGCCGGATGCCGCCCGGTTTGGCGATCCGCCCGGCGCCGATACCCTGGGCAACATCGCGCGGCTGCGGGGATTGCGGCTGCCCAACCTGGCGCGCCTGGGCCTCGGCAACATCAAGCCCCTGGCTGGAATTCCGCCCGCCGCCCAGCCCGCCGCGGCTTACGGGCGCTGCACCCTGGCCTCTCCGGGCAAAGACACCACCACCGGCCACTGGGAAATGGTGGGCATCCATCTCGACCGGCCGTTTCCGCTCTACCCCCACGGCTTCCCGGCGGACATCATGCAGGAATTCGAACGGCGGATCGGCCGGCGCGCGCTCGGGAATAAAGCCGCCTCGGGCACCGAGATCATTCAGGAGCTGGGCGCCGAACACATGCGCACCGGCTCGCCGATCGTCTATACCTCGGCCGACAGCGTCTTTCAAGTGGCCGCGCACGAGGAAGTGATTCCGCTGTGGGAACTGTACAAGATCTGCGAGACCGCCCGCGAGATTCTGCGGGGCCCGCGGGAAGTGGGCCGCGTGATCGCTCGCCCGTTCATCGGAGCGCCGGGCAGTTTCACGCGCACCGCCAATCGCCACGATTACGCCGTGCCGCCGCCCAAGGGCATGCTGCTCGACCGGCTGGAAGAGCGCAGCGTTGAGGTCCACAGCGTCGGCAAGATCTTCGACGTGTTTCTCGGGCGCGGCATCTGCGATTCCGATAAGACCAAAAACAACTGCGACGGCATGGCCCGGACGCTGGCGGCAATGGATGCGACTCCGGAGGGCCTGATTTTCGTCAACCTGGTGGATTTCGACCAGCAGTACGGACATCGTAACGATATCGAAGGCTACGGCGCGGCGCTCGAACAGTTCGACGCCTGGCTCCCGCAGTTCGAAGCCGCGATGGCCGAAGACGACCTGGCGGTGTTTACCGCGGACCACGGCTGCGACCCGACCGTGCCGGGCACCGATCACACCCGAGAATACGTGCCGCTGGTGGCCGCCGGGCGGAAAGTGCGCCCCGGCGCCGATCTCGGCCTGCGGGCCACCCTCTCCGATATCGGCCAGACGGTGGCCGCCAATTTCGGCGCCGCCATCGCCCACGGAACCAGCTTTTTACCGCAAATTTTATGAGAACACCCATCATGGCGGGCAATTGGAAAATGTACAAGACGCCCGCCGATACCATCGCATTCTTCGAGAAATTCCGGCCGTTGACCGAGAGATCCGAGCATTGCGAGATCGTGATCTGTCCTCCCTTCACGAATCTCGCGGCGGCCGTCGATGCCGTGAAGGGCAGCCGGATTCGCGTGGGCGCGCAGAACATCGCCTGGGCGCGGGAAGGCGCTTTCACGGGCGAGATTTCGGGGGCCATGATCGTGGCCGCCGGGGCCACTTACACCATCGTGGGCCACAGCGAGCGCCGCCAGTATTTCGGCGAGACCGATGAGACCGTGCTCAAGCGCACCCAGGCTGCCCTTCATTCCGGGATCACCCCCATCGTCTGCGTGGGAGAACGCCTGGAAGAGCGCGAGAGCGGCCACACCGAAGCCGTGCTCATCCGCCAGTTCCAGAACGGCATCGCCGGGCTTACCGAAGCGCAGTTCGCCAAAATTGCGATCGCCTACGAACCCGTGTGGGCCATCGGCACCGGGAAGACCGCCACGCCGGAAATTGCCGCCGACGCGCATCGCGCCATCCGCGCGCAGGCGCGCGAGAAGTTCGGCCCCCAAGCCGCCGAAGCCATCCGCATTTTATACGGCGGCAGCGTCAAGCCGGACAACACCCGCGTGCTGATGGGCCAGCCGGAAATCGACGGCGTGCTGGTGGGCGGCGCGAGCCTGGATCCGGTGTCGTTCGCGTCTATCGTCAATTTCTGAGCCACCGGTTCGGCGCCTGGGACAGCACTGGAAGGGACGGCGGGTTAGCGCGCGAGCAACGCGTGGCGCGGCCCCGCCTGTTCCACGCCCTCCGGACAGCCGGCGGTCATCAACTTGAAATTGTCCATAAACCGCGCGGCCAGTGCCTCGCATTTGCGTGCGTATTCGTCGCGGTTGGGCCAGCTTTCCGCGGGATGCAGCGTCCGCGCAGGAACGCCCGCGCACTCGGTGGGCACGTCGAATCCGAAAACCGGGTCGGGGCAGAATTTCACGCCCGCCAGCTTTCCGGTCAGGGCGGCGTCCAACAGCGCGCGGGTGTGGTGGATGCTGATGCGCTTGCCCACGCCGAACGGACCGCCGGTCCAGCCGGTATTCACCAGCCAGCAGGCCGAGCCGTGTTTCACCAGGCGCGCCTTCAACATCCCGGCGTAGGCATACGGATGGTGCACCATGAACGGCCCGCCGAAACACGTGCTGAACGTGATTTCCGGCTCGCGGCCCAGGCCGATCTCGGTGCCCGCAATCTTGCTGGTGTACCCCGAAATGAAGTGGTAGATGGCCTGGTCCGGCGTGAGCCGCGCAATGGGCGGCATGACGCCCGTGGCATCGCAGGTAAGGAAGATGACGTTGCCCGGATGCCCCGCCATTTTCGGCGGCAGGTAGTTTTCGATGTAGTCCAGCGGATAGGCGCCGCGGGTGTTTTCGGTGAGCGTGTCGTCGTTCAGGTCCAGGAGGCGCGAGAGCGGATCGAGCACCACGTTTTCCAGGATGGTGCCGAAGCGGCGCGTGCAGGCGTGAATCTGCGGTTCCGCTTCGGGCGACAAACGGATGACCTTGGCGTAGCACCCGTCCTCGAAATTGAAGATGCCGTTTTCGCTCCAGCCGTGCTCGTCGTCGCCGATCAGGCTGCGCGATGGATCGGCGGAAAGCGTGGTCTTCCCGGTGCCGGAGAGGCCGAAGAACAACGCCACATCGCCCTCCGCCCCCACGTTGGCCGAACAGTGCATCGGCAGAACGCCTTCCAGCGGCAAAAGGAAGTTGAGTACGGTGAAGATGGTTTTCTTGATCTCGCCGCCATAGCTGGAGCCTCCAATCAGCGCCAGGCGCTGCCCGAAATTGATGATGATGAACGTCTCCGTGCGCGTGCCGTCGATCACCGGCGAAGCCTGGAACGACGGCGCGCAGATCACCGTGAACTCCGGCACGTGGTGCTTGAGTTCCTCGGTGGCGCGGATTTTCATGAACATGTTGCGGGCGAACAGGCTGTGCCAGGCCTTTTCGGTGACCACGCGGATGGGCATCCGGTAATCCGGGTCGGCGCCGGCGTAACAGTCCTGCACGAACAGGTCGCGCCCCTGAAGAAACCCCTGCATGCGGGTGAGCAGCGCGCTGAACTTCTCCGGGCTGAACGGGCGGTTATAATCCCCCCACCAGATGTGGTTCCGGGTGGATTGCTCGCTGACGATAAACTTATCCGCGGCGGCGCGTGCGGTGTGCTTGCCGGTCGAGACCACCATCGGGCCGAGGTGCGAAATGCGGGCCTCGCCGCGGAACACCGCCTCTTCGTACAGCGACGCCGTGGGCAGATTCCAGTAAACCTGGTGCAGGTTGGTCAGGCCGTGATTCTGAAGCCCGTAAATGCTCGCCAGCCGCGCGGCTTCCGGCTGCGCGGGAGAAGGCAGGTCCAGGTAGGGGTTCATCGCCAGTCCCTCACCAGTTTGCGGTCGCCCAGGTACAGGTCGTTGGGCGCCTCCGGGTCGAGCGCCCACTTGATGCGCTCGATGCCTTCGGTAATCTCCTTGAGGGCTCCGCAGAAGCTCAACCGCAGGTGGCCCTCCATGCCGAACTCCTTTCCGGGAACGGTCACCACCCGCACCTTGTCGAGCAGCAGCCGCGACAGCTTTTGCGAATCCTTTTCATAAGCGCTGAAATCCGGGAAACAGTAGAAAGTGCCGCCGGGCTTCACGGTCTTCACGCCGGGGAAGGCCTCCAGACGGGTCATCATCACGTTGCGGTTGTTTTCCAGGGTGAGCCGCAGGCTCTCGATGGAAGACTGCACCCCGTTGAGCGCCCCCACCGCGGCCCACTGCGACGGCGCCGCCGGGCCGGAGGTCTCCTGCGATTGAATATTGGTCATGGCGCGAATCAACTGCGGGTTGCCCACCGCCCAGCCGATCCGGAATCCCGTCATGGCGTACATCTTCGAGACGCAGTTGATCACGATCAGCTTGGAGCTGTCCAGATTGTGGACCCCGGTGAAGCGGTAGGCGTTGGTGGGTGCGCGTCCGTCGAAAATCAGGCGGTTGTAAGTGTCGTCCATCACCAGGTACAGGCTGCGCTTTTCGCACAACTCCACCACGCCCGCAATGAAGTCGTCGGAGTAGACCACCCCGGAAGGATTGTTGGGGCTGTTCAGGAGAACGGCCTTGGTGTACGGCCCAACGGCCTCGGCCATTTCCTCCACGGTAGGCTGGAAGCCGCCGTCGCGCGCGGCCACCGGAACCGGCACGCCGCCGGCCAGTTTGACCATCTCGGGATAGCTCACCCAATAAGGAACCGGAAAGATGACTTCTTCGTGCGGGTCGAGAATGGCGTGCAGCAGCACCATGATGGACTGTTTGGCGCCGCTCGAAGCGATCACATTCTCGGGCGCCACCAGCCGCCCATAGTGCTCTTCGGTGTAACGGATGATGGCCTTTTTGAGCGCTGGAATGCCGTCGGCGGGCGTGTATTTCACGTCGCCGGTATTGAGCAGCGCGGTGCAGCTCACAATCGCGTCGATGGGCGCTTTGCTCTTCGGCTCGCCGCCTCCCAGGTGGATGACCGGTTCGCCCTTGTCCCGCAGCAACGCCGCGGTTTCATTCAGCCGCAAGGTGGGGGATTCGCAGATAGACCTCGCCATCTGGCTCAGACTCATGGCACGTCCTTTCTATAGACCGATCCTGCTGGATGCGGCCTTCCGGGGATATTACCAGTATATGAGATCCGGAAGGCCAAAATTCAGGCCGCGGATCCGCACCGCGCCGGCCCGAGGCGCCTGGATTTATACTGGCGGTCATGTTCAGCCATCGAACGACCTGGGCTCTTATCCTGGCAGCGTTGGCTGCCTCGGGGATATCTCCGGCCCGCGCGCAGCAGCGCCCGCCGATTACGGGGATCGCGCACATCGCCCTGAAGGTGGAATCTTTGGAAGCGGCCCGGCAGTTCTATGGGCACGATCTGGGCTTCGCGGAACCCTTTCATCTCGATAATCCCGACGGCAGCCTGGAACTGGCCTTTTTCAAAATCAACGACCGGCAGTACATCGAGATCTCTCCCACGCTGAAAAGCGAGGCGGAAGACCGGCTCCTGCATATCGCCTTCGAGACCACCGACGTAAAGCGAATGCGGGATTACCTGGCAGCCCACGGCGTGGCCGTGCCTGCCGCGGTTGCCAGGTACGCGGATGGCAACCTCAGCCTCAAGGTCCAGGATCCCGAGGGCCATCGGATCGAGTTTGTTCAGTACCTGGCGGATTCCCTCGAAGGCCGGCAGTCCGGCAAATCCATGCCGGAGACAAGGATCTCCCAGCACATGATTCACACCGGTTTCATCGTCAAAGACCAGGCCGCCGAGGATCGCTTCTTCAAGGACGTTCTGGGATTCGACGAAATGTGGCACGGCGGCAGAACGGATAACGTCACCGACTGGGTGGACATGCGGGTGCCCGATGGCAACGACTGGCTCGAATACATGCTCAACAACAACAACCCCACGCCCAGAACCCGCGGCGTGATGAACCACCTGGCGCTGGGTGTGCCGGACATACAAGCGGCGTATAAGGAGTTGAGTGACCGGCAGACCGGCCTGCAGGACCAGAAGCCCAAGATCGGGCGCGACGGGAAATGGCAGCTCAACCTCTACGATCCCAATCTGACGCGCGCGGAACTCATGGAGCCGAAGCCGGTCGAGACACCCTGCTGCTCGGCCATGAAGCCGCCCCGTTAGACCGGGACGGCCCCCGGGCCCCGCCCGGCAATCACCGTCCGATGCGGTTTGGCGGGTGGCCCCTCGCTCCCGGCTGCCGGCCGAGCCGGCGCCTCCTGGCAGCCATGGGAGCCTCTCAGCCATCCGTTCCAGTACCGTACGCATTTCCGCGGTGCGGTGCATTTCCGTACGTTTTCCGCCCACGCCGCCTCCGAACGCGGATGGTATGCTAGCCAGGAGGGGGCGGCCTGAACTGGGCCGAAACTGACAATGTATCGTACCTGGGGTATACCCACAATTTTCATATTTGCTGCCGGCGCGGCGGTGGTTTTTGCGCAGGACGGCAGTCCGCAGCCGACCGCACGTGAATTGTTCTACCAGGCTGCGCCGACACAGCACAAATCCACGCCTGCGAAGTCCGCCAGTGTGCCCAAGCGCACCCCGCCGGCCAACCCGACTGTCGCCGTGACCCCGCCTCCATCGGGAGGCCCTCCCGCCACTTCCGCGAACAACACGCCGCCGGCCGGAGCCTCAGGCGGTTCTCCCGTACATATTATTAAGGCGTCGGAGCAGAGCGGTCCGCCCCTGGGCCTGCGGTATTCCATCGTGCGGCTGGTGGACGGCAAGATGGTGGAAGTCCCGCAAAATTTTGTGTTTCACGCGCACGACCATATCCAGGTCCGGGTCCAGACCAATGCTCCGGGTTATCTCTATGTGGTCAACCAGGGATCCAGTGGCGCCTGGGAGCCGATGTTCCCCTCGCCTAAAATCGACCAGGGCGACAATCGCGTGGATGGCTGGCATACCTACACCCTGCCCACGCCCGACTACCAGATGAGCTTCGACGAGCTCGCCGGGACGGAGAACCTCACCATCGTCTTTTCGCGCCAGCCGGTGCCCGATTTTGAAGACTTGATCTACTCCCTGCAAGGCCACTCGGCGAAGCCGGCTTCCGAAGCCCAACCGGCCGGAGAAATGGCCGCCCCCCGCCCCAACAAAGGCATGGTGATGATGGCCAGCGTGCGGATCGACGACAATGTCGTGAACCGCCTGCGCAACGCCTCAAGCCGCGATCTGATCGTGGAACCTGTGGATTCCAACACCCCGGCCGACTCCAGCGGCGGCGACAAGAAGGAAACGGCCGTCTACGTGGTCAATCCGGCGGGAAGCCCGGATTCCCGCCTGGTGGCCGATCTGCACCTGGTGCACCGATGAGAGCATTGTTGGCGCCCGCCCTGCTCGCCTTGGCCGCCGGCGCGTTTCCGCAATCCCACACCCTGACGCAAGGCGCATACCGCATGGAATTGCTGCTCGACCGCCTGGACGGCAAGGATTGGCGCCTCATCGATCCGGGCCTGATCCTGGCTTCGGGCGACCGCGTGCGCTTCCGTTTTCGCACCAATTTCGACGGCTACCTGTACGTGACCAACCGCAGCTCCTCCGGCAAGTACGAACAACTGTTTCCGCGCGCCGATACCGGCGAGGACAACCGCATCCTCTCCTCGCATGAGTACCAGGTGCCGGCCACTTCCTCGCTGTTCAAAATTGCCGGGCCGCCGGGGTATGAAACCGTGTATTGGCTGGTTTCGCCCACTCCTTTGGCCACCACCGGCGCGCCGCCGCCGCACGAAGCCCCGCCCATCGTCCTCCATCCGCGTTGCGACGACACCATTCTGAAGGCCCGCGGCGATTGCGTGGATTCTTCGGCTGGTCCCAGGCTGGTGCCGCGCGGAGAAACACTGCCCGATTCGCTGGCGCAGGCTTCCGGTTCCCGGCTTCCCGACCTGCTGGTAATGCGTCAGGAAAACACCTCCGTGATCGCCTCCACAGTACCTCTCAACGGGCCGGTGGTCTACGAATACCGCCTGGCCCATAAGTGACTTCCATGATCCGCTTGCGATTCGTATTTCCCCTGCTCGCCGCTCTCCTGGCGCGTGGCCAGGCTCCTCCACAAGCCCCCGCCAAGAACCAGCAGCGCGATCTGAAGGTGGAGAAGATCGAAGCTCCGCCGCCCGGAATCACCGAGGCCATCCCCCGCAGCTACGCCGTGGTGATCGGAATCTCGCACTACCAGAACCTGGATCAGGAGCACCAGCTCGAGTATCCCGACGCCGACGCCCAGTCCATCTACACCATCCTCATCAGCCCCGAAGGCGGCAATTTCAAGGCCGAGAACGTGCACAAACTCGTCGGCCCGAAGGCCACCCTGGCCGCCATGCGCCACGAGATCGACGATTGGCTGCCCTCCATGGCCAAGGACGATGATCGCGTGCTGATTTACTTTGCCGGCCACGGCTTCATGTACCAGGGAAAAGGTTACCTGGCCCCTTACGATTTCGACGCCAGCCGGATTACCGGCACCGGCTACCCGATGGATGAGTTGGGTTCAGTCATCGGCGGTAAGATCCACGCCAAGTCGAAAATTCTGCTTACAGACTCCTGCCATAGCGGCGCCATCTCGCCCGAAGACAGCGAAAGCCTGAACCACGCGCTGTCCGGTTTGCAGCCCTCGCTGTTCTCCCTCACCGCCAGCCGCGACCGCGAGCGCTCCTTCGAAAGCTCGGCCTTCGGCGGCGGCCACGGGGTGTTCACTTACTACGTGGTGAAAGGAATGCAAGGCGAGGCCGATACCTCGCATGACGGCATAGTCACAGCGGACGAGTTGGCGGAGTATGTCCACACGCAGGTTCGCGAAGCCACCAAGGGCGAGCAGAATCCCACCTCCGACCGCGGCAGCTTCGATGCGGATATGCGGATTTCGTATGTGCCTTCGATGGCCGCTCCTGCCACGGCGCCCGCGCCCAAGTATGGGACGCTGATCTTCGAGACCAACAAGGACGGCGTGGAAGTCTTCGTGGATGGCAACTCCGTTGGGGTTCTCGACCACGGCAAGCAGCTCAGGGTGCCTGGGCTGACTCCGGGAGAGCATACCATCAAGGGCGTAAAAATGGGCTGGGAACCGGTCGGCCCGCGCCAGGAGATGGTCTATCCGGGCGACCCGTCTACCGTGACCCTCAGTTTCATGATCGCCCGCCACCGCAGCAAGGCCGTCCTCGACGATCTCGACAAAGGCATCGAGCTCTACAACAAGGGTTACAAGGAAAACTACGAGAAAGCCGCGGCGCTGTTTGAAAAGGCCTTCCAGGCCGACCCCACTTACAGCCAGGCCGCCTTCTACCTGGGCCTCACTTACAACGCGCTCTTCGATGAAGATAAGGCCGCGCAGTATTACCAGAAAGCCATCGCCATCGATCCGGATTACCTGGAGGCGCACGCCGACTACGCCGGCATGCTGCTCGACACCGGCAGCGTGGATGAAGCCATCCGCCAGATCAACGCCGTACTCACCCGCCAGCCCAATCACGCCGTGGCTCTGACCATGCTGGCGCAGGCCGACCGCCTGAAGGCTCTGTATCCCGACTCCATCGAGGCGGCCCGCAAGGCCATCCAGTTGAAGCCCACCAGCGCCGAGCCGCATCTCTGGCTGGGCGACAGTTTGCGGCTCAGCGGCAAACTTACCGAAGCCACCGCGGAATACAACAACTACCTGAAGCTGAGCGATTTCGACAGCCACCTGGCCGGACAGTTGAATTACTATGTGCTCGGCTCGCTGGTCGGCTTCGGCCGCCGCAAGCGCGCCGCCCAACAGGATATCTGGAAGGATTTGCGCAGCCTGGCTTACTTCGGCATCTGCAATTGCGCGTACCAGGCCAAGAACTTCGACTCGGCCATCCTGGCCTGCCAGAAATCCCTCACTTACGACAACGGCGATCCCTATGCCCACTATGATTTGGGGCTTTCCTTTATGCACCGGGGCATTAACACGGGCAATGTCGGGGATCTCGGTCCGGCGCGTGTGCATTTCCAGCAGGTGGTAGCCATCAATCCGGACCTGGATGAGGCCAATTACGCCAAACAGAACCTGGCCGCCATCGCCAAGTTTCTGCATTAGCTAGGTCTTCGACCGCGTGATTTAGTTCCGCCGCTTGGTGGGGCAGGCCTTCAGCCTGCCCTGGACAGGCTGAAGGCCTGTCCCACCAATGCCTCACGCATCATGGTGTGACAGGCGCGCCTCACGGGCGCGAATCATGCGGTCGGCGTATTCGCCCCGCGCCCCGCTGCGCGATAATCGGAAACATGCCCCGACTCCTGGCCGCCCTCGTGCTCCTCTCGACCCTCTCGCCGGCCCAGGAATGGCCCTTCTATGGCGGCGATCAGGGCGGCTCCAAGTATTCTCCGCTCGACCAGATCAACCGTTCCAATGTAAGCGGCCTGCGGATGGCATGGGAATGGAAGACCGGAGAAACGCCGCTCCCCGAATTCAAAACCACGCCCGGTAATTTCGAGGTCACCCCCATCATGATCGGCGGGGTGCTGTATCTCAGCACTCCCTACAATCGCGTGGTGGCGCTGGATGCCGAAAGCGGCCGGGAACTGTGGACGTACGATCCCAAGGCGTATGCCGACGGCCAGCCGCCCAACGGTACCGGCTTTGTGCATCGCGGCGTGGCAGCCTGGCGCGACCGGAAGACCGGAAAACTGCGCATCCTCATGAACAGCCGCTACCGGCTGATCGAACTGGATGCCGAAACCGGCCGGCCGGTGGCTGAATTCGGCGATAACGGGATCGTCAACCTCGTGGCGGGGCTGCGCTGGGAGACCAATCCCCGGCACTACACCAACACCTCGCCGCCGGTGGTCTACAAGGACCTCGTGATCCTGGGCAACGGCGTGGGCGATCGCCTGGTCTACAAGCAGGATCCGCCCGGCGACGTGCGGGCCTTCAACGCGCACACCGGCAAGCTCGCCTGGACCTTCCACACCGTTCCGATGGCCGGCGAATTCGGCGCCGCTACGTGGGGCCGCGGGGCGCAGAAAATCTCCGGGCACACCAACGTGTGGGCGCCCATGACGCTGGATGAGTCGCGCGGCCTGCTCTACCTGCCGGTGAGCACGCCCAGCAACGATTTCTACGGGGGCGCGCGGCCCGGCGCGAACCTGTTCGCCGAATCGCTGGTGTGCCTGGATGCCGAAACCGGCAGGCGCAAATGGCATTACCAGTTGGTGCATCACGGCCTGTGGGATTACGATCTGCCCGGTCCGCCCGAGCTGGTTACCATTCGCGTCAACGGCCGGAAGATCGACGCGGTCGTGCAGCTCACTAAAACCGGATGGGCGTTTGTCTTCGACCGCGTTACCGGCAAGCCGGTGTGGCCGATCGAAGAGCGGCCCGTCCCCGCCAGCGGCGTTCCGGGGGAGCAGGCCTGGCCGACGCAGCCCTTTCCCACCCGCCCGCCGGCCTTCGAGCAGCAGGGCGTGACGCTGGACGACGCCTTCGACCTGACGCCCGAACTGCGCCAGGAAGCCCGCCAGGCGCTTCAGAAATTCCGCCTCGGGCCGCTCTTCACGCCGCCCAGCCTGGAAGGCACGCTGATGCGCCCGGGCGTGATCGGCGGCGCGAATTGGGCGGGCGGCGCGTGGGATCCCGAGACCGGCGTGCTGTACGTGAAATCCACCAACATGCCCGCCCTGGCGCGGCTGGTGAAGCCTACCCGCTCGGACGAGGTGGACCCGGACTACGCCACCTACGTGATGGGCGGCGGCAACGCCACTTTTCATAATGGCCTGCCGCTGGTCAAGCCGCCCTACGGCCACCTCACGGCCATCGATCTGAACCAGGGCGCGATTCGCTGGCAGGTGGTCTTCGGCGACAACCCGCGCCTGCGCAATCATCCGGCGCTGAAAGATGTCAAACTGCCGGACAAGCTGGGTGTGGAAGGCGCGCCCGGCGCCATCGTGACCAAGGGCGGGGTGATTTTCGTGGGCGGCGGCGATTCATCCCTCCACGCGGTGGACACCGCCGCCGGCGCGGACCTGTGGGCCTTCGCCCTGGGCCGCCGCACCACCGGGACTCCCATGACGTATCGCTCCCCCTCCGGCCGCCAGTTCGTGGTCATCGCCTCGGGCAGCGGGCGGGAAGCCACTCTCACCGCCTTCGCGCTCCCACAACCATGACCCCCAGGCGCACTCTCATCATCGGCGGCGGAATCGTGGGGCTGGCCACGGCGTGCCGTCTGGGCGAGCGGTTCCCCGCCGAATCCATCACCCTGCTCGAAAAGGAGACCGGACTCGGGCGCCACCAGACCGGCCACAACAGCGGCGTGCTGCACTGCGGCCTGTACTACAAACCGGGTTCTTTGAAGGCGCGGCTGGCCGTTTCCGGCATCCGCCAGATGGTGGCCTTCTGCCGGGAGAACGGCATCCCGCATGAAATCTGCGGCAAGCTGGTGGTGGCCGCCACCGAAAGCGAAGTGCCCGCCCTGCGCGGCCTGGAAGAGCGCGGCCGGGCCAACGGCCTGGAGGGCCTGCGCTGGCTGGGACCGGCGGAGATGCGCGAGATCGAACCGCACGTGGGCGGCGTGGCGGCCTTGCGCGTGCCCCAGGAAGGCATCGTGGATTATGCCGCGGTGTGCGCCGCCATGGCCGCACGGCTGGCCGCGCGCGGCGTCAAGGTGGTTACCGGCGCACGGGTCACGCGCCTGCGCCGCTCCCCCGGCGGCTGGCTTGCCGAGACTCCCGCCGGCGTCTTCGAAGCCGATTTCGCCATCAACTGCGCCGGCCTCCACTCCGACCGCGTGTCCGAGCTTGCGGGCGAGCGCCGCGAGGTGCGCGTGGTCCCCTTCCGCGGCGAATATTATAAGATCCGGCCCGAGCGCCAGCACCTGGTGCGCAACCTGATTTACCCGGTCCCCGATCCTCAGTTCCCGTTTCTCGGCGTGCACTTCACGCGCCTGATCCACGGCGGCATCGAGGCCGGCCCCAACGCCGTGCTGGCGTTCGCCCGCGAAGGCTACCGCAAGCGCGATTTCAACCCACGCGATCTCTTCGACGCCCTCAGCTACGGCGGCCTGTGGCGCTTCCTCCGCCGCTACCCGTCCATGTGCTGGTACGAGCTGCGGCGCTCCTTCAGCCGCAAGTTGTTCTGCCGCTCGCTGCAGCGGCTGGTCCCCGAGATTCAGCCCTCCGACCTGGCCCAGGGCGGCTCCGGCGTGCGCGCCCAGGTGATCTCTCCAGCCGGCGAGATCGTGCAGGATTTTCAGTTGATCCCACGCCCCCACGCCCTCCACGTGCTCAACACCCCCAGCCCGGCCGCGACCGCTTCGCTGGCCATCGGCGCGGAAATCGCGGCGATGCTGCCCGAGGGGTGAAGCGCCTTCCCTGGCAAGCCGAGGACGTGGGAACGACCCAAGAAATAGCCGTACGCCGCGCGATTGAACCGAACCGGCACTGCTCCGATCTCTCCAGCGCCCAGGCCCGAGCCGTTAGCCTCAGCCGGCCACGGTGCGCCACAAAAGCTCGCCGCCCATCGAGGCCAGCCACAACGACAGGCCCACGCGCACGGCGCGTTGCGGCAGGATGGAAAGCAGGTTTGCGCCCACGAAAGCGCCTAACAGTCCGCCCGCGCCGAGTTTCAGCACAAGCGCCCCATCGTAATTGCCCATACCGAGACTGATGCCTCCGCCTGCGAGCGATAGCCCCAGGCCGAATAGGACATCGGTGCCCACGATCTGGCCGGCAGGGATGTCCGTCAGGGCCATCAGGAAAAGCGAGCCGAGAGCGCCGGCGCCGGCGGAAGAAAAGCCGACCTCCGCGCCGATAGGCAGAGCGATGTAAGGCAGCCAGTGGGAGCGGTCTCGGGCGGGGTTGCCGGGACATCTCGAAAACAGGCGGTACAGATTCAAAAGTGCCATCAGCAGAATGGTGGCGCCGAGGATCGCCAGCAGCGGACCGTGGCGCCGGCTGGTGGCGAGGCGCGCCAGAACATACGATCCGCCGAGCACTCCCGGCAAGCCTCCGGCAAGCAGCCGGGCCAGGATGCGAAAGTTCACCTGCCCCCGCGCCAGGTAGAGTGGAGCCGCCGTGAGCTTCACGAGGGCGGTGAACAGCAGCGCCGTGCCCACGCTCGCGGCCGGCGGGATACCCAGAAACAGGGTGAGTACGGGGGCAGTGATGGAGCCGCCTCCGACCCCCGTGAGACCAATCAGCGCTGCGATGGCAAAGCCGAGCAGAAACTCCATACCTGGTCAGCTCTGAATGTGAATCCCGCACTCCAGCTTGCGGCCCGACCACCGGCCGGAACGGGGATCGGCCGCATCGAGCGGTAGAGAGGTGCACGGCTGGCACCCGATGCTGGTATAGCCCTGCTCATAGAGCGGAAGCAGCGGGATTCCGTGTTCCCGCGCGTATTGCCAGACATCCCGCGTGGACCACGCCGCCAGCGGGCTTACCTTGCGCAGCAGCCTCCCGGAAGGCAATCGGAAACCAGCGTCGGGTTCGAGGGCAGTGCGCGATTTGGACTGCTCGCGGCGCAGCCCGGTGAACCACGTCGTATAGTTTTCGAGCGCCGAAAACAGGGGTTCGACCTTGCGCATGCCGCAGCAGCGATCGGGCGCCGTCTCATAAAGGATTCCGAACTGCGATTCCTGTGCCGCCACGCTAAGGCCAGGCCTGAGATTGACGAGGTTCAGACTCCACGCCGCGGCCACCCGGTCCCGGTAGGCGTAGGTTTCGGGGAAGTGATAGCCGGTATCGAGGAACAGAACCGGAATCCGCGGGCGGCGCCTCACGAGCATGTGAACCAGCACCACGCCCTCCGCCTGAAAACTGCAAGTGGCGCATTCCCGACCGCCGCCCTTCAGCGCCAGGTCAATATAACGGTTGGCTTCATCGATGAGGTCACACATGATTGAGTCCCTTCTGCCTGGCTCAAGCCCGGGCAGCATCGCTGAAATCATCATACACCATAAAGCCGATGGACAATAGGTTGTATGTCGCCGCACAGTGCCCGCCGGCCGTGGGACGCGATCTTCATTTGACAAGCCAATGAAGTAAAGGTATGCTCTATTCGGATGGCCAATAGAGCCAAGGCGGATGTTCTTCAGGGCACGCTCGACCTCATGATTCTCCAGACGGTCGCGACGATGGGGCCCTTGCACGGCTACGCCGTCGCCGAGCGTCTGGAACAGGTGTCCGGCGGATCCCTGCAATTGAACATGGGGACGCTCTACCCCGGCCTCGTGCGCCTGGAACAGCGCGGATTCATCCGCGCGGAGTGGGACCGGACCGAAAACAATCGCCGCGCGCGCTACTACAGCATCACCGCGGCTGGGCGGCGGCAGCTCAGCGCGGAAAAGGCCGAGTGGACGCGCATGGCGTCCATTATGCACGCGGTGCTTCAAAAGGAGGAGGCCAAATGAGGGCGAGGCTGCGGGAATGGTGGCTGCGGTTCCTGGGGACATTCACCCGGCCCGACGGCATGGAGGACGAGCTTCGCTTCCACCTCGAAATGGCCGAACAGGAGGCTTTGCGCCGGGGCGCGCCGCCCGGAGAGTTGGCCCGCCAGGCCCGGCTTCGGGCGGGAGGGGTCACCCAGGCTGCTGAGGCCGTGCGCGAGCAGCGCTCCATCGGTTGGCTGGGAGATTTCCTGCGCGACAGCCGCCACGGCGCCCGCCTGCTGGCAAAAAGTCCGCTGTTCACCACGGCCGCCATTCTTTCGCTGGCCCTCGGCATCGGCGCGAACACGGCCATCTTCAGCCTGATCGATGCCGTGATGCTGCGCATGATGCCGGTGCATGAGCCGGAGCGCCTGGTGCAGTTCGTCAAGTACCGCGAGACCGACCGCCGCGGGTCCTTTTCGTACCCGCTGTACCGCCGGTTTCGAAGTGAGCTTCACAGCTTTGACGGCCTGCTTGCCCGCTTTCCTGTCGGCCGCCGCGAGGCGTCCTTCGGCGTGGAGCCGGAGATCGTCAACGCCGAGTTGGTCTCCGGGAACTACTATTCGGTGCTGGGAGTTTCCGCCATCGCCGGCCGCACGTTTGACGAAGACGCCGACCGCAATCCCAGCCCGGTCGCCGTCATCAGCTACGCGTTCTGGAAACGCAGGTTCGGAATGGATCCGGGCGTAGTCGGCCGCGCGTTCCGCCTGAACCGCACGGTCTTCACCATCGTGGGCGTGACTCCGCCGGAGTTCTTCGGCGTTGCCGTGGGAGAGTCGCCCGACGTCGCATTCCCCCTCACCATGGACGGGGAGGTCCGCGGTAGCCAATCCATGCTCCACTGCGTGGGGTGCGGGTGGCTCCAGGTGATCGGCCGTCTTCGTGCGGGACAGTCCCTGACGGGCGCTCAGGCTGAAGTCTCCACCCTGTTTTCCGGCATAGTTCAAGCACAGGCCCAACGCGAGGAGAACGGACTCTATCGCCAGGAAGCTCTGTCCCAGCGTATGCGGCTGGAGCCCGCCGGCAATGGGCTGGATACCCTCCGCGTGCGCTTCTCCGAGCCGTTGCGGATACTGATGGGCATTGTGGCCCTGGTGCTGTTGATCGCCTGCGCCAATCTCGCCAACCTGCTATTGGGCCGTGCGGCTGCGCGGCGCAGGGAGATCGGCGTGCGGATGGCCATTGGCGCCGGCCGGGGCCGCGTCATCCGCCAACTGCTGGCCGAGGGTCTCCTGCTGGCCGTGGCCGGCGGCGTCATGAGCCTCCTCCTGGCATGCTGGTCCGCCAACGCCCTGGTTACGGTGATGTCCAACGGCGGCGCCCGCATCGCTCTGAATATCCGGCCGGATCTTCGGGTTCTCTCCTTCGCGGCCGCAATTTCCATCGGGGCCTGCCTGCTTTTCAGCCTGGCGCCGGCGATCCAGGCGTCGCGCGTAGGAATTCAGCCGGTCCTGGCCGAGGCCCGCGGCGCGCGCTGGCGGCTGGGCCGCGGCCTCATCGCCGCCCAGGTGGCCATTTCACTGGTTCTGCTGATCGGCGCGGGTCTCTTCGGCCGCACTCTGCTGCGGCTGTACTCCCTCGAGACGGGATTCGACCGCAGTAACGTGCTCCTGTTCTCGGTCAACTCGGACCACGCCTCCCTGCGCGGATCCGAACTGCGAGCCCGCATCCTCCAGGACCTGCGATCCATCCCCGGCATCGCCTCGGCCAGCTACGGGATGTCGCCCATCGGCCCCAGCGGCTGGGACGGCAGCATCACCGTGGAAGGATATACTTTTGGGCCGAACGAGGACGACCGCGTCCTGCTGAACGCCGTCGAACCGGATTACTTCAAGACGTTGCGCACGCCCGTGGTCCTCGGCCGGGAATTCGGTCCGCGGGATACCGGGTCCGGCCCGAAGGTGGCCGTCGTGAATGAGGCTTTCGCACGGCGCTATTTCCGGGACCGCTCGCCCTTGGGCAAATGGGTGAACATGACGGGCGAGACGGATCGCCGCGAAATCGTCGGCGTGGTCAAGGACGTGAGGCTGCCGAGCATCCGTCAGCAAGTCCAGCCTGCGATGTACATTGCCCTGGCGCAAAGAGGCGATCCGGGCTGGGGCGGGTACATCGTACGGGGAACTGTCAATCGCGCCATGGTCGATGGCGCTCTCAAAAGGATCGATCCGAAACTCCGCTCCGACGACGTGAGCACCCTCGAAGAACACCTCTCGCGCGGCATTCTCAAGGAACGCGTGATGGGCACGCTCTCCGGCCTCTTCGGCGCCCTGTCGCTGCTGCTCGTCTCGGTCGGCATCTATGGCGTGATGGCGTTCCAGGTGGCGCGGCGGCAGAAAGAAATCGGCATTCGTATGGCGCTGGGCGCGCGGCCTCATCAGGTGATTGGGATGGTCCTTGTGGAGACGGCGGCGCCGGTTGCCATCGGGGTTATCACTGGGGTTGCGGGAGCGCTGGCCCTGACGCGCGTCGCGGAGAAAATGCTGTTTGGGGTCAAACCCACGGACCCGCTCACTTTTGCGGCGGCTGGCACGTTGCTGGTCACGCTGGCGCTCACCGCCGCGTATCTGCCGAGTCGGGCCGCCGGCAGGCTCAGTCCGGTCGAGACGCTTCGTTGCGAGTAGTTACCGCGCCTCCGTGCGCTTCAAATTTTCGCGCGCATCGTCGAGCGATGGATCGAGCGCCACGGCGCGCGCGAAATCGGCGCGGGCGGCGGCGGTCTGGCCCATCGCCGCCAGGGCCACACCGCGGTTGTTGTAATTGCGCGCGTCTTCGGGATCGAGCGCCAGCGCGCGGCCGAACTCCGCCAGCGCCTGGGCGGGCTTTCCTTCGGCCAGCAGGACGCGGCCGGTCTCGGTGGCCACCCGCGGGTCGTCGGGCGCCAGTCGGCGCGCCTCGCCCAGTATGTCCAGCGCCTCGGATGGCGGAAGGGCGCGCGCAAGCTGGATCCGGGGCCGCAGCTTTTCGGGCGCACGGCGCACGGCTTCCGACCACAGCGAGCGGTCCGTCATCCACACCTGGGTGCGGGTGACCGCGACCGCAGCCATTACCAAGGCCACCGCCGCGCCGGCGGGCCACTTCACCCGCGCCAGCAGCAGCCCCGCGGCGGCGGCGAAAGCAACCAGCGGCAGGTACATGCGGCGATCGGCGGAAAGGTCGGCTGCGGGAAAGATCGAAGAGCTGGGCAGCAGCAGGAGCAATCCAGCGAGGGCCCACACTCCCCAGCCATCCCGGCCGCGGAAACGCCAGGCCGCCGCCGCCAGGGCGAGCAGCAGCGCCCAGGCCGCCAGGCCCCACGCCAGCGCCGGCACGCGCGCATCGGCATCCACCGTGAACCCGTAGGGCGCCACTGCGAGCCGCAGATAGCGCAGGATCACCGGCCCCTGGGCCAGCAGATAATGCGCCGGCGAAATTCCCGCCTGGAAACCCGCCGGCGCGCCGGGAGTGACGGCGGTCGCGTAGCCTACCCGCAGGCCGGCCGCCAGAGCCAGTCCGAGCATGGCGGCGATGGGACCCGGGCGCTTGCGGTCGAGAAGCAGCAGCGCCACGGGAAACGCCGCGACTTCCTCCTTCGCCAGGAGCGCCCCCAGAAACCACGCCACCGCCTCCCAGCGATGGCCTCCGAGCCAGCGCCCGAGCGATACCAGGCACAGCAGCGTGGCCAGCACGATGGCGCGTCCCCAGACGTAATCCACCGCTTCGGCCTGGAAAGGGTGAACGGCGAAGAGCGCCGCCCCCACCAGCGCGGCCCGCTCGCCCGTCAGCCGCCGCAGGCATTCGTAGGCCATCAGCACCGCGCCCACGTGCAGCACCAGGTTCAGCGCATGGTATCCGACAGGGTTGGCGCCGCCCAACTGGTAATTCAGCCAGAAGGTGAGATACGTGAGCGGGCGGGTCTGCCGCCAACTCCATACCGCCAGCCAGCCGCTTGGTGACGTGAGGAAACGGTCGCCGAAGATGGCATAATCGTCAAAGTGAAAACCCGAACCGAGCGAAGCGCCAAAGGCAGCCAACGCCGCGGCCGCAAGAACCAGTCGCGCCCGCATGATCTCTTACGAGCTTACGTGAAACGGCCCAAAACCGCAGCCGAGCGCAAGGCGCGAGTGGCCGAAATCCTGGTCCGCCTGGACCACATGTTCCCCAACGCCACCTGCGCCCTGCACCATTCCAGCCCCTGGGAATTGCTGGTGGCCACCATTCTCTCCGCGCAGTGCACCGACAAGCGGGTCAACGAAGTCACCCCCGGCCTGTTCGCCAAGTACCCCACGCCGCAGGATTTCGCCGCCGTGCGCCCGGAGGTGCTGGCGCAGGATATCCGCTCCACCGGCTTCTTCAACAACAAAGCCAAATCCATCGTCGGCGCGGCGAAGAAGGTGGTTGGCGAATTCGGCGGGCAAATCCCGCGCACCATGGAGGAGATGCTCACCATTCCCGGCGCGGCGCGCAAGACCGCCAACGTCGTGCTGGGCACCGCCTACGGGATCGCCTCGGGCGTGGTGGTGGATACCCATGTGCAGCGCATCGCCCGGCGGCTGGACCTGACCCGCCACTCGGACCCCGCCAAAATCGAGCAGGATCTGATGAAGATCATTCCGCGGGAGAAGTGGATCCTCTTCGCCCACCAGATCATTCTGCACGGCCGGGCGCTGTGCGTGGCCCGCAATCCCAAATGCGCGGAGTGTGAGTTGAACAGCCTGTGCTACGCCAAGGATAAGACCGCGTAGCGGGCGGACTGTCTCCGGGCGAATCGCGCCGCTAGGTCCCCGACCGCATGATTCGCTTCCCTGCAGACGCGCCTGTCACACCATGATGCGTGAGGCATTGGTGGGACAGGCCTTCAGCCTGTCCAGGGCGGGCTGAAGGCCGTGCCCCACCAAGCGGAATAACTGAATCACGCGGTCGAAGACCTAGACCGCGATCACGCGGAGCTTCGGGTCAAGCCGTCTCAGATCGACGGGGTCGCTCGTGATGACCGCAAGCCCCGACCTCTCCGCGCAGATCACCACGTGAGCATTGCTGATATTCGACGTTGCCGTACTCGCAAGCAACGCCCCGGCGGCCTGAGCATGCAATCCATCAAGCGGGACCACCTCGGTCCCATCATGCTGGACCATTCGCCACAGGCGCACCTGCCTGGCCGGATTCCGAATGACCTGTGCCAGAGCTGTAGCCGGAACGATGATTTGGGCGCGTTCCTCTATGGCGGCAGCGAGAATTAAGAGGACCCGGCGATCGTTTCGTTCGATCCCGCTCACGCCACCTCCCGTGGCTTGGCCCGGCGCTTTCGCGGCGCGAGCATTCTTCTTGCCCACGCACGCTCTTTCGGCGTACCCGGCGCGCCGGTTGCATTCAGGGCTTCGTCCACCATCGCGCGGAACTCGGCCGCAGTCTCGAGAGACTTTCGAACCGCCTGCTGAATGAAACCGGAGACGCTTGCGGACTCGCGGTTTGGCACCCGCCTGCGGATTTCCTCGATCTGACGGTCCGGCAGAGTGATGGTGATCTTGGTGGTCGCCATACCACTCACCATACCGCAGCCGGTGGGCCGCAGTCTCCGGGCTCGGGCGGCGCCGGTTTCACTGGCGCCAGCGGATCGACCCGGCAGAAGCAAGTCGATGCGCGAGGTCCGGCGATAGCCAGCCACATGTATGGAACACCGGATTCGGAACGCCGGCCGGGCCAAGGTCCTGATTGGCGATGATACGGCCAAATGGAGCGGTGGTGTAGACTCAAATCATGGGAAGAACGCAGCGCCTGACCGCCATCATCGAGCGAGAAGACGACGGCTTCGTCTCGCTGTGCCCCGAACTCGACATCGCGAGCCAGGGCGCATCCATCGAAGAGGCCCGCGCGAACCTCGTCGAAGCGCTGACGCTATTTTACGAAGCGGCAGACCCGTCCGAGGTGAGGAGGCGGTACCACGGCGATGTGCTTGTGACGCAGGTCGAGGTCCCGGTTGGGTAGGCTTCGAGTTCTTTCGGGCCGGGAGATCTGCCAGATTCTCGAACACCATGGTTTCCTCCCGGTCCGCCAGCGCGGCAGCCACTGTTTAATGCAAAAGCGGACAGCAAGCACGACTATCACGGTTCCGGTTCCGCTTCACAATCCCGTCCGAGCGGGAACGCTGTCGAGCATCATCCGGCAATCCGGGTTGTCGCGATCCTTCTTCGAATAGGGGCCAATTCAAATAGCCGTGCCCCATTCCACCGAGATGGGGACTACACGGCCAAGTGGCTCGCCTGACCCTGGGGCGTTTGTCGTTACTAATTGGCGAACTCCTAGCGGATGTCTTACCTCGGCTAGGTTTCTTCGCCGTCGGCCATGTCGGCAGCGGTCATTGATTGATTAGGTGCGTTCTCGCCCATTGTGTCGGCCACGCGCCTGATGCCACGTATGTGGGATCTGCAGGGCCGAGAATGACATGATATTCTGGCGCCCCGAACTGCGCGAACAGTCTAATGATGGCGTGGATCTCTTTTCCTGGCTCGCTCAGTACTACCCTGATCTCGTGCAGTCCGCCATTGGTACCATTAACCGGTTCGCGCCACCATGTTCCGACCCAGTGGCAGACGTGCTGGTCGGTTCCTAGGATGACGTTCCTAATGGGGGTGTTCGTAAATGCGCCGATCCCCACCGTCGCGACGGCTGCGCAGAAACCAATTTTTGCAAGCATGCGCACGAAATCTTCTGCGGAAAAGTTGATGTGCATACCGAAGAACTCGTTTCCGGGGTATTCTTTACTCGCTTCGGCGAAGGTGGGCCCACAAATGTGTATCATTTCAAGATTCGTAAATGCGCCAGGCACTCGTCGATTCGCCCATGTCGCCGCTGGCGGAGGAAAAAGTGGTGTTGGCAGGTATGTTGGGAATTTCGTCCGTGGCACCTGGATCGTCTCCCGGACGCCTTCGCGTTGTATCACTAGCGGGAGCGTCGCTGAGCGCTTGTCCCGACGACGGCTTTGCATTGCGAGGGCGTTGCGAACATCCGGCCACAACTGTCGCATCGCTCCATGCTCAAAGCGCGATGTGATCTTGGCACAAATATCGCAACTCGCCCGCAGGAGGGTCCATGGGCCATTCAAGCCATACGGGACCGCGTGTTCCGTCCCAAGTGGCACGTCGCTCTTACCGCAATAGATGCACTCACCGATCTCACGGCCCTGCAAGGACACGTAATTATCCACAAGAGCCCGCACTACTCAATCGTGGCACGCGAAAGGACCACGCCGCAAGGCTTGACGGTTCGGGAGATCGTCTAAGAAGCGCGCCTCATGGAGTGAAGGAGGTCCCCCGTTGCCACGGTTTTCTTGTTCGGTTTATCAGAAAAAACGGGGCTTGGTATATTTGTTGGTGAGTCAAGTCGCATGTCCCGATGGCAGTCTGGAGAGCGGACTGAGAAGCGCTGGGAGGTCCAGCATGTTCTCGAAGGAGGCTGCGGCATCGTGTATGTGGTCTTCGACGATAAGTTCCGCTGGCCGTTCGCCGTCAAGACCTTCAAGGAGATGGGCGATGCCGGACATGACCACGAGGCGTTCATCCGAGAGTCAACCGCATGGATTCGCCTCGATCACCATCCTCATGTAGTCCAAGCGTACTTTGCCCTGCATCTTGCCGAAAAGCCGCACCTCTTCCTGGAGTACGTTGCCGGCGGCAACCTGCGCCAGTGGATTGCGGCGAAGAGAAACCGAGGTCGGGTCCGCGACGGACTGCGTCTGGCGATCCAGATCTGCGACGGACTCGCGCATATCTACGCACATGGCATCGCCGCTCATCGGGACATCAAACCCGAAAACTTCCTACTGACCGCCGAGGAGGATCTGAAGGTAACCGACTTCGGCCTCGTGAGCATGCAGGCGCCGAACCGAGATCTCGGTGCGCGGGGGCTTCACACCCAGCCCGGCGGCACACCAGCATATATGCCACCCGAACAATTCCTGGTCGGCAGCGTAGACAAGAGTGCCGATGTCTACGCCCTCGGGATTGTCCTTTTCGAGATCCTGACCGGACGACACCCGTTCGCCGATTTGGCTGGGTCCGGCGGACGAGCCATGGAAGTGGTTGCAGGTGCACCAGAGAGTAGTCCCGGATCTCGAACGCTCCGGCCTGCCTGCCCGGCTCCAAACGCTCATTGAACGCTGCCTCGCCAAAGACTTCAGGAACCGCTACCCGAGCGTCGATCCTATTCGAGCGATCCTCGCGGAAGAGTACTGCGGGTTGGCGGGCGCTCCCATCCCTCAGCCATCCGCCAGACCGCTCACCTCAACCGAACTGGGACTGAAGGCTGCCGGTCTTTTTGAAGTCGGCCTTTTGAGCGAAGGCGCAGAATGCCTGATCCGGATTCTGGATCTCGACGAATCGCAAGACGACCTGTTCCTCTGCTACGAGCGCGTCGCGTCACTGCTCGAACAGTTCAAGTTCAGTAGTCCGGGATGGGGTGCCGGTGTCGGCGCCGTGCTGCTCTGCGGATTGGCACCGGGGCGGGCGTTCATCAAGGGACCCGTGTCCGGCTTCGCGGAAGCGCTGCATGCACTCGAAGAGATCTCCTCGACGAACGCTCTTCACCCCGGCGCCCTGGAGATGAAAGCCCGTCTGTTGCTCATCGCAGGACAGTATAAGGAGGCGTTGCCGGCGTTTCGGCTCGCGATCGCATCAGGGCACGGCGACGAAACGCGAAGGATCAAGCTCGTCACGCTACCGCTCCATCAGGCGGGTATCTGGAAACGTGAATTCAAGAAACAGCCGGATGCCGGAACGCATATCGCGCAGTGTACCTGGCTCGCGGCGAATTTGGGACATCGTCATGCGCAATGCGACTTGGGCTTTATGCACATGGCGGGCAAAGGGATGGAGCAAAGCATGTTTCAAGCCTTCGTATGGTTCATGCTCGCCGCCAGGGCGGGAGAGTCACGAGCGGTTGCTCCCCTGGAAGAGGTGTATACCTTTTTGCAGAAGGACGAGTATTTTCAGTTAGACGCCAAACGCCCATCGGCGCTCGCTCAAGCAAAACACAACCTTGGTGCCGCTTACTACTTCGGCAACGGCACCGAACAAAACTATCCCGAAGCGGCAAATTGGTTCCGGGAAGCTGCGGAAATGGGATCGGCGGATTCCAAATACAATCTCGGCCTGATGTACAAGAATGGCCAAGGTGTCGAGAAGGATTTGGTGTTGGCGTATGTCTGGCTGCACCGTGCTGCTCTGCAAGGCGATCCTGATGCGTCCGCCATGCGCGATGCAGTCGCCGCGGCTATGTCGCCAGACCAGGTGGCAACGGCCTCCGTACTTGTCGAAAGGCAGAATTGACGCAAATCCTAGCGGAGTTCCGTCGCTGTACAGGACGAAGCCCTTAAGCCGTTCCCGAGCAAAACCTCATCGGTCGTCGCTAAAACCCGTAGCAACAACTTCACAATCCCGCGTCCACATCCTTCCGACTATTCCCCCGCATACGGGAGTCTTCAAATACGTCCCTGTGGCAGGATTCGCCGTCCTTTTTCGTAAGCGGCGCAACCCTATTCGTCTTGCCAGGAGGCTTTCCAAGGGTCCGCCAAGCCGCTCCTAATTCGTTGCCCACATTCCAAACAACAGTAGCTTTTGGCGTCGATCCTCCAGGGGTTGACCCTGTTCTGGAAGAACTACGAATTGGAAGCCGGTTCTTGATCGGGGATCGTCCACTCGGTCGAATAACGCCCGTTCCGCGCTGTGGACGTGCTCGGGCCCCGCCGGGCCGCACCGGGAACAGCCGGCTACAAGGCGTCAAGCGACCAACGCATTGAAGACGATCAGAAGGGCTAACATCAGCAACAGAATGCGGACGCGGTGGAGAGCATCCCATTTTCTGTGGTCGCGCTCCCAGCCCTGCGCAGGCGCTGCTGTGTTCAAGGAAGCAATGCGATTGTTGATGGGCACCAGCGCACCAATGCTGAGGGCGATCGCACCCACCCAGAGCGCCGCCGCGATCAGTAAGGGGACGAGCGCAGCCTGATGGAGATGCAGGAACGACTCCAGCGCGATGAGCGCCAGACATAAACCGTACCAGACGGGCATACCCCGGCCCAGGGAGCGGGCGAGAACGGACAGAGCCTGCGCTCGCGGCCCGTGCTGAAGGCGGCGGAGAGCAGGGTTCACGAAGGCCGAAACGGATAGTTCATTGCCCACCATCAAGCCCGCGGAAGTAATCGTAATGATGTTTAGAAGGTGCATCTCTTTTCCACTGGCTTATAGACGCGTTGGACTGGCATCGCGACGCAAAATGCTGTACTGACTAATTTGTCAGTTCGAGTGTGAAAATGAAAGGCATATGCCGGTTTCCAAAAAGGAGGTTTCGGCTTGTCCGATCGACTCGATGCTGTCGGTCATCGACGGGCGTTGGAAAGGCACGATCTTATGGAGACTGCTTAGCGGCCCGATGCGAACCAGCGAATTGAGGCGAAGCGTACCAGAGATCACGGAGCGGATGCTGATCCGCCATCTGCATGAAATGGTGGAAGACGGCATTCTTTTGAGACACGACAGGAAAACCATACCACCGCACGTCAGGTATTCGATCTCACCATATGGCATGACGCTCGCGCCGGTGCTGGAGAAGATCTGCGAATGGGGGCGGAAACATCAAGCCCGGGTCAAAGCGAAGACGAAAAGCATGCCTTGAACTGTACGAAACTCTTCGCGCAGGCCCTTAAGTTGACGGAAAACGCCCGTTCCTGACATTGGCCGGGCAAACACCGGCATAATTCCTCGCTTAAGCCGTAGCTTTTACGCCCCGGCTCTCTCCTCCCTTCACGCCATCGCGCCGCCCGAACGAGACTCACTTCTCCCCGCCCGCGAACTCCATCGAGACATGGTCGATCCAGGCCTCGCCCGGGCCGATCAACTGAAGGCCGAATTCCACATCGCCCGCCTCGCGCCCGATGGGAGCCTCGATTTCGTAGAGGTGCCAGGCGCTCGACCGCACCGGGAACTGCCCCATGTTGTCGAAGAAGCTGGTGCTGCCGTCTTCCCGGTGAATCCGCACCAGCAGGCGTGCCTCGCTCCCGGAAGGAACCAATGCCCGCACCGCGGCCCGGAAGGTGAGCACTTTGCCGCGATACGGCACGGCATCCACCACCTGGTTGAGAAACCAAAGCCGTTGCGAGCGTTGTCCCCGCAGCAGATGGATATACCGGATGACTTCTTCCTCTCCGCCCGGAACCGGCAGGCTGGATTTGACCACCGCGCAGCGTTGGCCGCTGTAGCAGGCCCGGCCCGCCACCACCTCCACCGAGTAGGAATCGTACGGCGGCAGATAACAGGCGGCTTCCAAGGGATTCCACCCGGGCGGCCGTTCGCCGGGATTGCCCTCGGCAAAATCCAGGTTTCGGATGCTGGGTTGAATTCTGTCCACCGGGCAGGTTTGAGCGTAGCCCATAACCGCCGCCGCGGCCGCCATTCCGCCGAGCGCAAGAAACACCGGCAGTCTCACGCGTCCCTCCCCGGCCCCTCGGGCGCTATCTTGTTATCGTACCGCCATCGCCTCCCGGGCGGCTTCTTTGGGCGATCCCCGCAGCCATTCCTGCACGCGCTCCAAATACAGGTAAATCACCGGTGTGATGTACAGCGTCAGGAACTGGCTTACCAGCAGCCCGCCCACCACCGCCAGGCCCAGCGGCTGGCGCGCATCGGCGCCTTCGCCGTATCCCAGGGCGATGGGCAGCGTGCCGAACAGCGCCGCCACCGTGGTCATCATGATGGGACGAAAACGCAGTAGGCACCCGCGCCAGATCGCGTCCCGCGCGGTGGCGCCCTGGTGGCGCGCGTCGATGGCGAAGTCGATCATCATGATGGCGTTCTTCTTCACCACGCCGAACAGCATGATGATTCCGACGAAGGCAAACAGGTCCAGCTCCTTGTGGAACAGCACCAGCGTGAGCAGCGCGCCGAACACCGCCGAAGGCAGCCCGGAAAGGATCGTGATGGGGTGAATGAAGCTCTCGTAGAGAATTCCCAGCACGATGTAAATCACCAGGATGGCTACCACCAGCAGCACCGTCAGGTTGGCGAAGGAGCTTTGGAATTCCTTCACCGTGCCCTGGAAGCTGGTGTTGATGGTGGCGGGCATGCGCATGTCCCGCACCACCGCATCCACCGCGTCGGCCGATTGGCCCAGCGAATATCCCGGCCGCAGGTTGAACCCGATGGTCACCGCCGGAAGCTGTCCGAAATGGTTGATCTGCAGCGGGCCGGTCTGCCGGTGAGTGCGCACCACCGTATCGAGCGGCACCAGCGCGCCCGATCCCGACCGCAGGTAGACCTTGGAAAGCGCGTCCGGCGAGCGCTGGTACTTCGGCAGCAGCTCCAGAATCACGGAGTATTGGTTGGCCGGCGCATAGATCACCGAAACTTCCCGCTGGCTGAAGCCGCTGAACAGCGAATCCTGCACCTGCTCCGGCGTGATGCCCAGCGCCTCGGCGCGGTCGCGGTCGATATCCACCATGATCTGCGGGCTCGAGATCTGCTGGTCCGACTGCACGTCCACAAACCCGGGCAACTGGCGCATGCGGGCTTCCAGGCGCGGCGCCCAGGTATAAATCTCGTCCAGGTTGGTGCTCTGCAAGGTGAGCTGATAGGAGCTGGCGCCGTACTGCCCGCTGATGGTGATGGGCGGCGGATTCTGCAAAAAAGTGAAAATGCCCGGCACGGCGGCGGTCTTCGGGCGCAGTTGCTCGATGATCTGGTCCACCGAGTCGGCGCGCTCTTTGCGCGGCTTCATGTTGGCGAAAATGGCGCCCTGGTTGAAGGCCTGGCCCGCGGGGACGAAGACGCCCACCTGGCCCACTTCCGGATGCGCCTGGATAATGTCGCCCACCGCCTTGGTGTGGGCCGCCATGGACTCGAAGGAAATGTCCTGCGGCCCCATGGTGATGGCGAACAGGAATCCGCTGTCCTGGCTGGGAATGAAGCCCGTGGGCATGGTCTTGAAGAGGTACACGGTGCCCACCAGCATGGCCAGAGCCACGGCAAACGTGACCGGATGGAAGCGCAGAGCCACCCGCAGCGTCTGTTCGTACCAGCGGGTGATCAGGCCAAAACCACCCTCCAGCGCGCGGTACGCCGCCCCGTGCCGGCGCCCGCCGCCGGACTCGTGCTCGGCCTTCAAAAAGCGGCTGCCCAGCATGGGGGTGAGGCTCAGGGAGACGAATCCGGAAATCAGAATCGCCACCACGATGGTCACCGAGAACTCGTGCAGCAGCCGGCCCACAATGCCGCCCAGGAACAGCACCGGGATGAATACCGCCACCAGCGAGAAGGTCATGGAGAGAATCGTGAATCCGATTTCGCGCGAGGCCGCCAGCGCCGCATCCATCCGCGATTCCCCCATCTCCATGTGGCGCACGATGTTCTCCAGCATCACGATGGCGTCGTCCACCACGAACCCCACCGAGAGCGTGAGGGCCATCAGCGAGAGATTGTTCAGGCTGTAACCCAACAGGTACATCACCGCGAAGGTGCCGATAATCGAGAAGGGCACCGCGGTTCCGGGAATGATGGTGGCCGAGACATTGCGCAGGAACAGGAAAATCACCAGCACCACGATGGCCACCGTGAGGCACAGGGTGAACTCGACATCGTGAATCGAGCCGCGGATGGATTCCGAGGCGTCGTACACGATCGACAGCTTGGCGGTGGGCGGAACCACCTGGCGGAACTGCGGCAACAGCGCGCGGATGTTATCCACTACCTCCACGGTGTTGGTGCCGGGCTGCTTCTGGATGGCCAGAATCACCGCGCGCCGTTGGTTGTACCACGCCACCAGCTTGGTGTTGTCCACGCTATCCACCACGTTGGCCAACTGCTCCAGCCGCACCGGCGAACCGTTGCGCCAGGCCACGATCAGCGGCCGGTAGGCGGCCGCGTTGGAGAGCGTCCCGGACGATTCGATGGTGAACGACTGGTGCTCGCCATCCAATTGCCCGGTGGGCAGGTTGGTGTTGCTGGAGGCGACCGCGCGCTGCACCTCGTCGATGCCGATGCCCAGCGAAGCCAGCTTGTCGGGATCCACCTGCACCCGCACGCCGTATTTCTGAGCCCCGTAAACCTCCACGCGCGAAACCCCGCCGACCATCGAGATGCGTTGCGCCAGCAGCGTATCCGCGTACTCGTTGACCGTGTACAGGGGCAGCGTGTCCGACTGGAGCGCCAGGTACAGCACCGGCTGTTCGGCCGGATTCACCTTCTGATACGACGGCGGCCGCGGCATGGAGGTGGGCAGGCGCCCCTGGGCGCGCGCGATGGCCGCCTGAATGTCCTGCGCCGCGGCGTCGATCTTGCGGTCCAGCGCGAATTGCACGGTGATCGAAGTGGTGCCCAGCGAATTTTGCGAATTCATCGACTGGATTCCGGCGATGGTCGAGAACTCGCGCTCGAGCGGCGTGGCCACCGACGAAGCCATGGTCTCGGGGTTGGCCCCCGGCACCGCGGCGCTCACGGCGATCGTGGGATAGTCCACGCTGGGCAGGGCCGCCACCGGAAGCGCGCGGAAGGCGATCGTTCCGAACAGCAGAATGGCGAAGCACGCCAGCGCCGTCATCACCGGGCGCTCGATGAAGATGCGGGAAAGGTTCATGGCTGTCCCGCCCCCGGCTGGGGCGCTTCCACCGGCTTCACCTGGGCGCCGGGGAACAGCCGCAACTGGCCGTCGGTGACCACCGTTTCGCCGGGCGCCAACCCTTTCTCCACCACGAAATTCTTACCGAAGGCGGGGCCCACGGTCAGCATGCGGATCTCCACCGAGCGGTCGCCTTTCACCACGTAGACGAACTGCCCCTGCTGGGCGTTCTGCACCGCTTCGGAGGGAACCACGGTCGCATTCCGGATGGTGTCCAGGGTGAGCACCACGGTGACGAACTGCCCCGGCCACAGCCGCCCCTCGCGATTGTCGAATACGGCCTTCAGGTGGATCGTGCCGGTCTGGCTGTCCACCGTGTTGTCGATTACCGACAAACGCCCCGAAACCGCCTGGCCGGGGTTGTCCTCGGTGAAAACCTGCACTTCCAGCGGGTGCGCCGCCTGCAGCCGGCGGATGGCCGAGAGGTGCTGTTCGGGGACGCTGAAATTCACGAACACCGGCTCGATCTGGTGCAGCACCACCAGCGCCACATCATTGACTTTCACCAGGTTGCCGGCCTGCACCAGCAGGTTCCCGGCCCGCCCGCTGATGGGCGCGCGGATTTCGCAGTAACTCAGGTTCAACCGCGCGGCCGCCGCGGCAGCCTGGTCCGCCTCCAGCGCCGCCTTGGCGCTATCGATGCCGGCGTTGGTGGCCCGTACGGTTTCCCGTGAAACATCCGCGGCGTTGCGCGATTGATCGTACTGAGACCGCGACGTCAGCCCTTCCTTCTCCAGTTGGGCATTCCGTTCGGCGTCCGTGGCGGCGTATTTCGCCTGGGCTGCGTCGCGAGCCAGGGAGGCTTCCGATTGGGCGATTTGAGCCCGGTCGCGCGTCACCGCCGCTTCCGCCTGCCGCAGGGCGTCTTCGTAGGGGCGCGGATCGATGACGAACAGCAACTGGTCCTTGGCGACGTTTTGCCCTTCGGTGAACCCCACCTTCACCAGTTCCCCGGCGATCTGCGACTTGATCTGCACCACGGCGGAAGCATCCACCGTCCCGACCACCCGCAATTCGGTGGGGACGGATTGCTCCCCCACCCTGGCCACCGAGACGGGCACCACCGGCGGCCCCGCGGCCAGGCTCGCGCGGGCCTCCTGTTGCTTGCAGCCGATCAGCGCGAGGGCCAGGCAGGCCGCGAGCGAGAGACCTATGAAATGGCGGTGTAAAGGCATAGCGTTGTGTCCCCGGTGCGGCATAGGAGCCAGTTTAGCGCGTAGCGAAGAAAAAGAGAATGCTGCGCGCCCGGCAACATGCCTGTCACACCCGATTATCTTAAAAGTTTAACAAATGGATCAGACGAAGCAGACGCCGGAATGTTCCAGGCGCGGCGAGATTGAGGCCGGCCGCTGGTCGCGGCCGTTCCGCCGGGCGGCCATACCTACACAAACGGATGGTGACACAACCCTCCCCAGGGTGTATTCTGTGGCCCTGTAACGCAAGGGAGGGCAACATGACGTTGAAGACTCAGAATGCCAGGGTTTACTCCGCCGCGCAGGTGGTTCTATCGGATATCAGTTACAAAGCCTTCGTTTACCCGGGCGATGAGGAGGCCCTGGCCGCGCTCAAATCCATTCCGGCGGCGCCCCAGTTGCTTACCTATCTCCAGGAGAATTTCAGCGAAGAGCTGATGTTCCTGCAGAATAATCAGCAGATGATTCGCGCCGGCTACCGCAGCTACCCGTCGCTTTATAAGCTGCTGGAGCGGTGCTGCGAAATTCTCTCCCTGCCTACACCCGAGCTGTACCTGACCACCAATCCGACCATGAATGCCTATAGCGCCGGGCAGCGCCACACCTGCATCGTGCTGCATTCGGAACTGGTGGAGAACATGACCGTAGACGAGCTGAGCTTCGTCATCGGCCACGAACTGGGCCACCTCAAGTGCTCCCACGGACTCTACCGGACGCTGGGCGATCTGCTGATCGAATACTGGGACCTGGTATCCTCCCTGGCGCCGGTGCCGGGATTGGGGATGCTGCGAGTTCCGCTGTTGCTGGCGTATTGGGAGTGGTTCCGCCGCGCCGAGCTGACCTGCGACCGCGCGGGCCTCCTGTGCGTCCAGGATCGCGACGCCGGAATGCGCGCTCTGGCCAAGCTGGCGGGGAAAGTGGCCGGCTACGAGGACGAATTCGACATCGAATCGGCGCTCCATCAGGCACAGGCGAACAAAGAGGCGAAGAACAAGCTGGTGGTGCTGGTTTCGATTCTCAATGCCGCCCAGAACGACCATCCTTTTGTGCCCGTCCGGCTCAAGCAACTGGCGGAGTTCGCGGCCGGCGAGCAATACCGGAAAATTCTCGCCGGCGAGTATGAAAAAGACCTCCTGGGCCAGCACGAAGGCGGCCAACGGATCGCCTGCGCGGCGTGCGGCTTAAAGGTGAATGCCAAGTTGAGCTTCTGTCCCCAATGCGGCGCCGAACTGCACGCCCCGGAATTGGCCGCGGCCGCGTCGGCGGAAGCTCCCGCGCCCGCCGCGCCCGCCGAAACCGGATCCAAGCTGGATAAGCTGAAGGGCGCCGCGGGCGGTTTCTTCCGCCGCTGAGCCGAGGCAGGCGAATCGCGTAGCGAGGAATCCTCTGGCAAGGCATATCGGCGGAAGGGGACAA
>JASHSS010000140.1 GCA_030038565.1 Bryobacteraceae bacterium | reverse complement strand
TTCGGCGAAGGCCGCCCGGTGGTGCGGGAAATTGTGGCCTACTGGTCTGCACTGGTGCCGCGGGAGGAGATCGTGACGCGAGTGGAAGTGGTGGAGTAGCGGCGGCCCCTCCCTATTGCAACCTCACTTCCTCCGCCCCAAGGCTTCGGCTTTGCGGATGAACTTCTCGCGCAGCTCCCAGGCATCCAGGGCCATTTGCGCGCCTTCACAAGCCATGGAGGAGCTCATTCGCCGGTCGGCCTCGTCGAACTGCGCTTCGGCCGCGTCGCGCGCCTGGCGCGCCTCTTCGTCGGCTTCCGCCAGGCGCTCCAGGGCCGACTTCAGCTCGGGGTCCAAAGCCACATGGCGCCTCGGCCGCCGATGGCCGTTGGCCGAAAGATCCAGGTAGGCCTGCTGCCACTCCTCGGGCCATCCGGCCTTCACCTTCCCTTCGCAGGCTTCCAGGGCCTCCCAGGCGGCGTCGGCGGTGCAGCGCGCCCGCTTCTTCTCGGTGAGCCATCGCCAGACCGACCAGTCCTTAGCTTCCAGGAACAACGCCTTGGCTCCTTCGACGGGGGCAAGCTTGTGCATGGGACACTACCTTTGTTTCCAGACTACCGCCAAATTCAGTATATTTGCATCCGATTTTACCTTTGCACCGGTCCCGTCCGGAGCGATAATCAATCGGACGTCCTGGTATGAAGCTCCGAATCGCCTGTTGCCTGTTGTTCCCCACCGGGATCGGCGCGCAGCCGCTGAAACCCGAAACCGCTCAACCGTTCGCCTGCTACGTCCAATCGGCGGAAGCCCGGTTGGAGGCGCGCAAGGCCTTCCTGCTGGCCGAAACCGATGCCGCCCTGAAGGACCAGATCGTGCGCGGCCAGAAGGTCCGCTCGCTCGAAGCCAATGGGCCCAACCCGCACAAACTGCCCGGCGCCCAACTCTACGACTGGATCGCCACGGTCTTCATTCCCGGCGCCACCCTCGCCCGGCTGATCCCCATGCTCCAGGATTACGGGCACCGCGCCCGGTATTTTCCCGATACGATCTCCGCCTCGAAGCTTCTGTGTACGAACGGCGACACCCGCTTCCAATACTCCATGCGCATGAAGGAGCCGGCCATCCTGGATGTTACCAGCGACGTGGTATGGGAGCGCCTCGACCCGCGCCGCTGGCGTTGCCGTTCGGTTTCCCTCAGCGTCGCGGAAGTGGGCAAGGACCACGGCTACCTCCGCCGCCTGAACTCTTACTGGCGCTTCGCCGAGACCGCCCAGGGTGTCTTCGTGGAGGCGGAGACCATCACCTTGAGCGATGAATTCGGGTCCGTCACCCGCCTCCTGGGTTCCGCCCTGATGGGCATCAACCCCGAGAAATCCCTCAGGCATTCTCTCGAATCCATGCGCCAGAGCGTGTTGCAGCCGTCGCTCGCCATAGCCCCGCTCCCGGCCGGATTGCCCGCCTGCGCCGAACCGGTTCCCGCGGCGGTCTGCGCGGCCGGACCCGCCGAGTAAACCAATGGACTTCGATTTCATCGTGGTCGGCTCCGGATTCGGCGGCAGCGTTTCCGCGCTTCGGCTCACCGAGAAGGGCTACCGGGTGGGCGTCATGGAGATGGGCCGCCGGTGGACTCCTGAAAACCTGCCTTCCACCAACTGGCAGATCTGGCGCTGGATCTGGCGGCCTGCCTTGGGGTTGCGCGGATTCTTCAACCTCGATCCCTACCGTCACGTGCTGGTATTGCACGGCTGTGCGGTAGGAGGCGGCTCGATCACTTACGGGTCCACCTCCCTGGCGCCCGGCGATTCGATCTGGGAAAACGGATCGTGGGCCGATCTGGCGGACTGGAAAGCGGAAATGCCGCCGCATTACGATACCGCCCGCCGAATGTTGGGCGTGACGGAAAACCGCCTTCTGGGACCGGCGGATCACCTGCTTCAGCGGGTGGCCGCAGAGCACGGCGCCGGCAGCACCTTCTATCCCACCCGTGTAGCCGTCTTCCAGGGCCCGGAGGGGGATGCCCCAGGCACGGTCTATCCAGACCCGTATTTCGGCGGCGAAGGACCCGAGCGCGCCAGTTGCATCGGCTGTGGTGGCTGCATGATGGGATGCCGCTATCGCGCCAAAAACACTCTCGACCGGAATTACCTTTACCTGGCCGAGATGCGCGGAGCGCGGGTGTTCGTCGAAACCAGGGTGGTGGATGTCCGGCCGTTGAACGGCAGCCTGGATGGCAGCCAGGGGTACGAAGTGTTCACGCTTCCTTCCACCTTTCTGGCCGGGCGGCGCCGCCGCTTCACCTGCCGCGGGGTGGTGTTCGCGGCCTCCGCGCTGGGCACGCTGGACCTGCTCTTCCGCCTGAAGGAAAAGGGGTCCCTGCCGGCCATCAGCGGCCAACTGGGCAGGCGCGTGCGAACGAATGCCGAGTCGCTGGTGGGCGTGCGGATACCCGGCAGCCGCGACGATCTGTCCAAGGGCGTGGCCATCGGTTCGGGCTTCTACGTGGACCAGTTCACCCACATTGAGGCCACCCGTTACCCGCAAGGCTCCGACGCCATGGGGCTGCTGGCCACCGTTCTGACCGGCGGAAACTCGGGACGCAAGCGGATCCTCCTGTGGCTCCGGGAACTGGTGAGTTCTCTGTGGCGCGATCCCCTGCGCACCATACGCTCGCTGCACCCGTTTGGCTTTGCGCGGGAATCCATCATCCTGCTGTGCATGCAGACGCTGGACGGTTCCATCGAAATGCGCCTGGGGCGCCCGTGGTTCTGGCCGTTCCGGCGGGTGCTGCGCAGCCACGGAGAGCGCATCCCCACTTTTATTCCGCAGGCCAACGAATTCGCGCGCAAGCTGGCCCAGGTGGCCGGCGGCACGCCCATGAGCATGGTGACGGAGATTCTTTTCGACGTGCCGGGAACGGCGCACATCCTGGGCGGCTGCCCGATGGCGGCCTCGGCCGAAGACGGCGTGGTGGATTCGCGGAACCGCCTGTTCGGTTACCGCAACCTGTATGTTTGCGATGGCTCGGTGATCGCAGCGAACCTGGGCGTCAACCCCAGCCTCACCATCTGCGCGTTAACCGAGCGGGCCATGAGCTTCATCCCGCCGGCGGCACGCGTCGAGTGAGTGCTTCGCCCTCTAATTTTTCTCCGTGCTTTCTCCGGGCCCAGAGGGCACCCCTCCGTGCCTCCGCGGTGAATTCGCAGCCGCAGTGATCCCACCGACATCACGCATCTTTTCCCAGCACCCAGTCCGCGAAATCCTCCATGCGCGGCGCCAGCAGATCGGGCGCCGGATCGTTCAGCGACTCAGGCTGGAATCCGTAGGTCACGCCGCAGCACGGAATGCCCGCGTTGCGCGCGGTCTCGACATCCACGGAGCTGTCGCCAACCATCATGGCCGCGTCGCGGCTCACGCCGGCTTCCCCGATCAGCGCATCCACGCCCATCCGGTGCGGCTTCTTGAACTCGAAACTGTTGCCGCCGTAGACCTGGAAGAAGTGGCCGCCTACGCCAAGGCCATTCACGATGTTGCGGCTCATCCGCACGGGCTTATTGGTGAGCACGGCCATCTTCTTTCCGGCGGCGCGAAACCGGTCGAGCGACTCCCGCACGCCGGGGTAGAGCGTAGTGTAGTCCAGGTCGTGCTCGCGATAATATTCCAGGAAAAATTCCAGCCCCTCCTGCACTTGCGCTTCCGTCGCCTGGTCGCCCAGCGAGCGCCGCACCAGCACGGGCGCGCCGTTGCCCACGTAGGAATACACCCGCTCGTTTTCGAGCGGCCGCATGCCCATGTGGGCGCGCGTGGCATTGACGGCGTTGGCCAGGTCGATGCGCGAATCGATCAACGTGCCGTCCAGGTCGAAGATCAGCAAATCGATGGGCACGACGAGGCTACGAGGTTCCGTTTTTCCGGCGGCGGGATGCCCCCGTGGCCCGCCTTTCGCGCCCGGCCGGCTTGCGGCGTCCGTCACCCAGGCCGTAGGCCACTCGTTTTTTCTGCAAGGTGTTGCGGTGAATGTGCAAGAGGCGGCTGGCGGCGCACTGATTGCCGCCGCTCATTTCGAGGGCCCGCTGGATCATGCCGCGTTCCAGAAGCCCGACGGCTTCTTCCATCGCCACTTTACCCACCAGGTCGTCCACCAGTCCCGCAACCACCTCAGACTTTTCCTTCATGATCGCTCTTTTCCGGGACCGCCTTGCGAATCCCCTTTTTCAGGGCCTTCTCCCAAGCCTCTTTCACCTGGGCGTAGCTCTTGCGAAATCCTTCCTTCAATTCGTGCGGCGCCATCGCCACCGTAACCCGCGCGCAATTCACCACGTACGGCGCCAGGCGCGAATTCACAATGGCCTGCGGCGGATGATCGCTATCGGTGGAGAAGGCCATGATGCCGGTGACGAGCGCGATGGCCACCAGCAGGCCGCGTAGAGCGCCGAACAGGGCGCCCAGAGCGTGATCGACGAAGCGAAGTCCCGTAACTTTCAGGAATCTTCCCGCTACATAGCTGATCAAACTTCCCAGGGTCAACAATCCGAAAAACACGATGAAGAAGCCTGCCAGGTTGGCGATTCCACGCGAACTCACATACGGTATCAGAAAAGCACCGACCGTGCCATAGAACCAAATGCCTAAAAGCAGTGCCAGTACCACCGCGGCCAGCGAGATGATCTCTCGCGAGAGGCCCTTCCGAAAGCTGGTCGCGATCGAGATAGCCAGGATCAGGACCAGCAGTACGTCCAACCAATTCATAGCTCGCGGCCGGTGATCGCGTGGTACGCCTGCCGGTATTTCTCCCCGGTGCGGGCGGCCACCTCCTCCGGCAACGGCGGCGCGGGGGGCTGCTTATTCCAGTGAATCGATTCCAGGTAATCGCGCACGAACTGCTTATCGAACGAAAACTGCGGGCCACCGGGCCGGTACGTCTCGGCGGGCCAGAAGCGCGAAGAATCGGGCGTCAGCACTTCGTCGCCCAATACCAGTTCGCCTTCCACAAAGCCGAATTCGAATTTGGTATCGGCGATCAGGATGCCGCGGCTCTCGGCGTAACGCGCCGCACGCGTGTAGATGGCCAGCGTGAGATCGCGCAGGCGCGTGGCCAGGTCCGTGCCGATGAGCGACGCCGTACGCTCGAAGGAGATATTCTCGTCGTGGCCGGTCTGTGCCTTGGTGGCCGGGGTGAAGATCGCTTCCGGCAGTTTTTCGCTCTCCTTTAAGCCGGCCGGCAGCCGGATGCCGCACACCGTGCCGTTCTGCCGGTACTCCTTCCATCCCGAGCCGGAAATATAGCCGCGCGCCACGCATTCGATCTCCACCATTTCGGCGCGCTTCACCAGCATGGAACGGCCTTCGAGCTGCCTGCGAAATGGAAGCAGCGGTTCGGGATACTCCTGAACCTCGGCCGTCAGAAAATGCGTCGGCACGAGGTCCTTGAGAAAATCGAACCAGAAAATCGAAAGCTGGGTGAGCACCCGGCCCTTATCCGGAATGCCGGTGAGCAGGATGTAATCGAAGGCCGAGATGCGGTCGGTGGCCACAATCAACAGCCGCCCGTCCACGCGATAAACATCACGCACTTTGCCGCGAGCGTGGCGTTCGATTCCGGGAAAATCCGTCTGCAGAATAACAGGGTCTTGAGTCAGGTCCACGATACCTTCAGGGCTTTAATCGGGGGAGTCAATCCAAATGATACCCCGTCTGCGCCGTTTGTCAATGCGGAGAAAACCGACCGTTTGTGGTATGGGGGCTTCGCGTCCCGATCCCGCTACGCCGCGGACGCCTTCTCCAGGGCCGCGGTGTCCAGGTACTCGCGGAAGTGGGTGCACTTCCCATCTCGAAACCGCCATACCATCACCCACAAGGACTCCGCCACGAGGCCCGTCTTGCGCGCCTTCGCCCGCGAGTATCCCTCTACCGCCACAAAATCGCCGCTGGCGATATACTCGCGCGGTTCGAAAACTTCAAACTCCCAGAACTCCCGAGTCGCCTGGAGAAATTCCAGGACGCCCGCATGGCCGCGCTTCTTTCCACATCCCGGCATCTCCGCCATTTCCGGCGTAACCCACTCGACCTCCTCGTGGAACTGCGCAAGCACGCCCGGCAGGTCGCCGCGCCGATACGCCTCGTAAGTCTTCTGCGTCGCTTTGATGTTCTGTTCCACCGACATCCCCGTGTCCTCCAGTTCGAAATGATACACCCATGGCCCGCCCCGCCCGCGCGCGGCGCGAGGGACCCTCCCTTGAAGACGCGGGGCAAACCGCGGCAGCGCACGGTTGGTGGGACAGGCATTCAGCCTGTCCAGGGCCGGCTGAAAGCCTGCCCCACCAACCCAGAGCACAGCCGACCGGGAGCAAATCATGCGGTAGCAACCTAGCGCGCGGCGCGATGGCGTTCCCCGGCGGCCAGCGCGGTATTGGCCACCGTTTCCAGATCCTGGCGCAACTTGTGCCACTGCGCTTCGGTGGTGTTGGCGGGGCGCGATCCGGGTCCGAAAAACTCCGGCAGGCGGCGCAACAATTCGCGCGCGGCCTGCTGCCCGGTTTCGATCTGGGCACGGTTAGGCCGCGGAATCTTTTGCACGTTGAGCGACGCCAGGTAGAGCATCGTGAGCGCCTGGCGCGGATCGGGAAGCCGGGCATCGATCCCTTCCGCCATCACTGTGCCGGCCATCTCCAGCACCTTGGCCGCCTGCCCCGTGCCATCGTAGGCTTGGACGTACTGAAATTCGCGCTCGCCCTGGAACTCGGTGCGCGGGAAATGCGCGCTCCAGTTATCCAGGCTGCTGAGCGCCGCGGCAAAATCGCCGGCATCGAAACTCTTCTGTACCTCGCGGTACAACTCCAGCTCGCCGTTGCGAAATCGCTTGCCGGGCGAATTGGCTTTGGGCTGCTCGGGAGGCGGACCGTGGCGGCCGCTGGCGCGGTCCGTAGAGGCGGGTGGGGGAGGGGTTGTGGTTGATGCCGCGGACGATACCGCGGGCCCCGCCGCTTTTCCCGAACTCTGGGCGGGCGGCGTCAACAAAACCACCGAGAGGGGGTTCACCACCACCGGCGGATCCTGCGGCGCCAGGGCCGCGGCCGGCGCAGGGGCCGCGGGCGCCACCACCGTCACTTGCACGGGCGCAGGCGGAGCGGGCGGCGAGGGAGATTGAGGCGCTTCGGCGGTGTCGAACGACGCGCCCGTCACCGCCGGCATCACCTGCGCGCGGCCGGAGGCCACCATCGGGCGTGTGGCCTCCAGACGCGCGGCCGGAAACGCAGGCGACGGAAGCGCGAGGGTGAACGCGGCCGCCCGTAACGGCTCCTTGGGCCGGCCGGTGAAGCCCGCGGGATCGATCAGGCGCGCATCCGCGGACCAGGCCGCGAAGGTGGTGTTGGAATTCAGATACTCGGCCGGCATCTCCGATCCGTTCCATTCTTCTCCCGGCGCCAGCGGTCCCCATCCCGCCAGGTTGCCGCCCCGCAACCAGTAGACCTCGCCGGGTTTGAATACCGTTGCGGAGGATGGCGCCCACACCCAACCCAGCTTGTCTTTGCGGGTCCAGCGGCCGTAGTGATAGGGCAGCCATCCCCACGGCTCATCGCTCACCCAGGTGTAGCCCAGGGAGCCGTACCAGCGCCAGCGCCCGTTGCGGTAGGGAATCCATCCATCCTGCGACTTGGGCTTCCACACCGCGCCCAGATCCCCGGTTTGAATCCATTCGCCGGCGGCATCCAGATCCGCCAGGCCGTAGCGTTCCAGGACATGGATCGCGGAAACCGGTGCGGCCAGCGCTTTGTCGCGGTCTTCGCTCCAGCGGTCCAGTTCCAGCGGCGGAATTTCGCGATCCAGGAAAAAACGCGCGGGATTGGCCGGTTCCACGCGCGTGGTCTGGCCTTCGCGCAGGTCGATCTCGGCGGCCGGAGAGGAAAAGCGCACCACCCCCTCGAGCACCGAGATGCGGCTCCACGTCTCCTGCACCTCCAGGCGCACCCGCGCTCCGCGGGTGAAGATGATCTGCGCGCCCGGCACCGCCAGCGTGAGTGCATCGCGGCCCTCCGGCTCGCCGGTGAAATACGCCAGCCCGCGATCCAGCCACAGCAGCGTCACTCGCTGCCCGGTCGCCAGGCGCGTGTAATCCGCCAGCGCGCCCTGCGAATCCGGACCCAGCCGCCACGCGCTGCCTTCATCCAGTTCGATTTCGAGGCGCGATTGGGTCCCCGTCCGCAGCCATGCCGATTCCGCCAGCGGCAGATTGCGCTCGGCCGGCATCCAGGGCTCGGCGGCCTCCAATTGCACCTCGGCCAGTCCATCGAAATCGCCCAACCGGGCGTAGCGCGGCTGCCCCGCGAACAGGGCGGCCGGAACGAGCAGCAGTATCAGGCGGCGCATCCACAACCTCGAATCGAGCCAGAGTCTATTCCCTAGACGATCCGGCAGCCCCCCGCGTGGCAGGTAAAATCAAGCTATGACCGACGCGGCCCTGCTGGACCACATCGCCAGTCTCCCGCACGCCAAGGCCAATTTCAAGCAACTGGTTCGCGAAATGGGCGCCAAAGGCGATGGCCGCACCACGCTCGAAACCGCGTTGGCCCGCCTTACCGCCCGCGGCGACCTGGTCGAACTGCGCGCCGGCCACTACGCCGTCACCGCGCGCAGCCGCGAGTTCGCCGTGGGCCGCCTGCAGATGCACCGCGACGGCTACGGTTTCCTGATTGCCGAACGCCCCATCGAAGGCCTCTCGGGCGACATTTTCATTCCCCCGGAACAGGCCGAGCGCGCCATGCACGGCGATCGCGTGGTGGTGCGCATCGCCCGCATAGAGGCGCCCAGCGGCCGCGCCGATGGCGAAATCGTCAAGGTGCTCCGGCGCGCCCATCCGACCGTGGTCGGCGAATTCCGCATTGGCCGCCGCGGCGCGTACGTGGTGCCGCACGACGAGCGCATCCACCAGTGGATCGAGATCCCCGATGGCATGGAGCTTCCCCCCGCCGGGCCGCCCACTGGAGTGCCCTCCGGGGCCGACCGCATCGGGGTGACGCCGCTGAAAGTCGATGCGGTGGAAGATCTGCCCGGCATGATCGTGAACGTCGAGCTGCTGGAATTCCCCGAAAAGGGTTCCGGGCCGGTGGGCCGCGTGGTGGAGATCCTCGGCCGCCCCGGCGATTTCGGCGTGGATGTCGAGATCGTCATCCGCAAGCATCACCTGCCGCACCAGTTTCCGCCCGAGGTTCTGGAGCAGGCCCAGGCTATTCCCAATACCATCGCGGCGCGCGAACTGGAAGGCCGGCGCGATTTCCGCGATATGCCCATCGTCACCATCGACGGCGAAACCGCCCGCGACTTCGACGACGCCGTGTGGGTGGACCGCTTCCCCAACGGAAACTACGCCCTCCACGTGCACATCGCCGATGTGAGCCACTACGTGCGGCCCGGAACCCCCATCGACCTGGAGGCCCGGCTGCGCGGGACCAGCGTCTATTTCCCCGACCGCGCCGTCCCCATGCTGCCCTACGAGCTTTCCACCAACATCTGTTCGCTGATGCCCCGCGCGGACCGCCTGGTGCTGTCGGCGCTCCTGGAAATCGATCATCAGGGCGCCGTGGTGGCGCAGGAATTCACCCCCGGGGTGATCCGCAGCGCCGAGCGCATGACCTACACGAACGTGCATCTGTTGCTCGAAGGCGATGCCGGCATGCGCGAGCGCTACCGGCCGCTGGTGGACCGCTTCGAGCTGATGCGCGAGCTGGCCCTGATCCTGAACCGCAAGCGCGTGCGGCGCGGCTCCATCGATTTCGACTTGCCCGAGCCGCTCATCGAATTCGATGAGTGGGGCGCCATGACCGGCGTCACGCGCGCCCCGCGCAACATCGCCCACCGCATCATCGAGGAGTTCATGCTGGCCGCCAACGAGGCCGTGGCCGAGCGCCTGGAACACACCGTGGAGACCGCGCTCTACCGGATTCACGAAAAGCCCGATCCCCGGCGGGTGATGGAATTCGAAGAGGTGGCCGCGCACTTCGGTTATTCCCTCGGCGTGGGCGCCATTCCCGTGAAGCGTTTCGCGATTACCGACCGGCATCGCGACGGGAGCAAGAAACGCCGCGAGATCGAGCTGCCCGATGCCGGGCTGAAGATTTCGTCCCGCATGTACCAGCGGCTGGTGGCCAAAATCGAAGGCAAGCCCGAAGAGCGCATCCTCAGCTACCTGATGCTGCGCTCGCTCAAGCAGGCCCGCTACAGCACCGAAAACGAGGGCCACTTCGCGCTGGCCGCCCATGCGTACACGCACTTCACCTCGCCCATCCGCCGGTATCCCGATCTGCTGGTTCACCGGCTGATGAAGGGCATCGCCGTGCCGGAACTTTCCGCGCTGGCCGGCGAGTGCTCCGAATCCGAGCGGCGCGCGGCGGATGCCGAGCGCGAGCTGGTGGAATGGAAGAAGGTGGAGTTCATGGCCGGGCGCGTGGGCGAGGATTTCGACGCGCTGATCATCTCGGCCACCAGGTACGGCCTCTTCGTGGAATTGGCGGACCTGTTTATCGAAGGCCTGGTGCCCATCGACACGCTGCCCGGCGATCAGTACACTTATCAGGAGAACGTGCGCAAGGTCGTGGGCCGGCGCACCCGTCGCGAGTTTTCGATTGGAGACCGCGTACGGGTGATTCTCGATCGCGTGGACGCGGGAGAGCGCAAACTACAGTTTTCCTTATTCGACGATGACCCCCAACGATCTGCTACTCATTCCCGGCGGCGAGTTTCTCATGGGCCAGGACGACGGCCGCGATGAGGAGCGCCCTCTGCACCGCGTCACGGTCGCGACCTTCCGCCTGTGCCGTTTCCAGGTGACCAACGCGGACTATGCCGACTTCCGGGCCTTCGCCAACGATTGTGCGGAGAAACCCGTCACCAGCGTGAGCTGGTTCGACGCGGTGGAATTCTGCCGGTGGCTGGCCCGCCGCTGGGCGACGCCCGTGCGCCTGCCCACCGAAGCCGAATGGGAGTTCGCCGCGCGTGGCGGCTTGCCGCACAGCCAGTTCCCGTGGGGCGACGCGCCGCCGGCCACGCGAGCGAATTACGCCGCGCGCTGGATCGAGGGGCCGGAACCGGTCGCCACGTCCGAACCCAACGGGTACGGCCTCTACGACATGTGCGAGAACGTGCACGAATGGTGCTCCGACTGGTACGACCCGCGGTATTACGAAATTTCGCCCGCCGACAACCCGCGGGGTCCCGAGCACGGCACGCGCCGCGCCTCGCGCGGCGGCGCCTGGCGCCACCACATCAAGATCGCCCGCTGCGCCGCCCGCAGCAGCATCCCGCCGGAATTCCGGTACGCGGATTATGGCTTTCGCGTGGCCGTGTGAGGGCGGGGCGAGGGGAGGGAGGCGGCCGGGTCCCACGAGCACGCGCCTGACGCTATCCTTGAGGAAGTGAAGCACTATGGCTTTGATTGAGGGCTTTCGTGTCCAGAACTACCGTGCACTAAAAGATATTACGATCGGCAAGCTTTGGAACCAGCAGGACACCCCTGCCCTGACACCGCTGGTGGCTGTGATCGGCAAAAACGGGGTCGGAAAGAGCACCTTGTTCGACGCGTTTGGTTTTCTGTCGGACTGCCTGGCTGTAGGCGTCGAGGAAGCCTGTGATCTTAAACAGCGTGGTGGCTTCGATAGGCTGGTTTCATCTGGTGGGAGTGGTCCAATTCATTTCGAGGTCTACTATCGCGAGAGCCCAGGCGACCGCCCGATCACTTACGAACTGTCGATTCATCGCGATCGGTCGGGCCGCCCGTTCGTCGCTGAGGAGCGGCTGCGCCAGCGCCGCAAGGGTCAGAAATCGGGGAGACCGCTCTCTTTTCTATGGCTCAGGAGCGGGGAAGGGCAGGCCTGGGCCGGGGAAGAAAGTTTCGAGGGTGAGGAGTCAGGCCAGATCGCGGTCGAATTGACAGATCGAAGAAAACTAGGTGTCGCTACTTTGGGGACACTCAAGGCTCATCCCCGCATCGCGAAATTCAGGAAGTTTCTTGAGAGTTGGTATCTAAGCTACTTCACTCCTGACGCGGCCCGCAGTCTGCCAATGGCCGGCCCTCAGAAGCACTTGAACATGCACGGGGACAATCTCGGGAACGTAGTTCAGTTCATGGAGCGTGAGCACAAAGATCGATTCCAGTCGATACTGATTAGAATTGCGTCGAAGATTCCGGGCATTCAGAAGATCGACACAAAAAAGACAGATGACGGCAGGTTGCTCCTTCGATTCAATGACCGTGGATTCCAGGATCCGTTTTTCGCGCAGCAGATGTCCGACGGGACGCTGAAAATGTTCGCGTATATGTTGCTGCTGGAGGACCCCGATCCCGCACCTTTCATTTGCGTCGAGGAACCGGAGAATGGTCTGTACCATAAACTATTGGAGACCCTGGCGTCTGAATTTCGATCACACGCCAACGGGCGTAGAAACGCACCACAGATCTTCGTAACCACACACCAGCCGTATTTCGTGGACGCGTTATTGCCCGAAGAGACCTGGGTCCTTGAGAAAGGCCAGAACGGTTTCTCCACCATCCGGAGGGCCAGTTCGGACCTGACCGTTCAAAGCATGGTAAAGGAAGGGTTGCCACTCGGCAGTCTGTGGTATAGCGACTACCTGGGCGAGAGGCCGGCCTGATGCACTTCGAAATCCTGGTCGAAGACGCGTCGGGTGAAATCCTTATCGGCTTGTTGCTGCCGAAGATCCTCGGTGAGGCTGGACACCCTCATACCTGGCGTACGCACGCTTACAAAGGGATTGGCCGCCTGCCTAAAGATCTCGGGGCAAGACCGATCCCCGGAAACGCATCATTCTGGATCAGTTGCCGAGAATACTGGCCGGGTAGTGGAGAAGTCTTCAAGGAGCAGATTCCTCAGTCGTTGTGGTCATCGACCTCGATGATCGGAATTGTATCACCTTCAAGCAGGAACTGTTGCAAATCCATAAGCACTGCCACCCCAAGCCCAACGTTCTTTTCCGGTTTGCAATCGAGGAGATGGAGGCTTGGCTGCTAGGTGATAGAGGCGCGATACTCAGAGCGTTCCCACGAGCCAGGGCGAGCGCCCTGCATTCTTATCACCAGGACGCGATCTGCGGAACCTGGGAGATACTGGCCAATGCTCTGTTCCCTGGAGGGTCGCCGGCGCTTAAAGCGCAAGGGTACCCGAGAATTGGACAGGAGAAGTGCAGGTGGGCTTCCCAAATTGCACCGCACGTCGATGTTGACTCCAATCTGTCCCCAAGCTTCCGCGCCTTCAAATCGGGCCTGTTGAGGCTTTCTGGCGAAGGCGTTTAGGCATCTCCGAGCGCCATGGCTCATTCGTACCGCAGCGCGATCATGGGGTCGATTCTTGTGGCCCGGCGCGCCGGCAGCCAGCCGGCAAATAGCGCCACGCCGATCATTAGCGCGACTGCCACGCCGATCGAAACCGGGTCGGTGGGTTTCAGGTCGAACAGTTCGCCTTCAATCAATTTGCCGGAAGCAAAAGCCAGCGCCGTTCCGATCCCCACGCCGGCCACCGCCAGCCAGAGAGCCTCGCCGAGCACCATCCAGCGGATATCCGCCCGTTTTGCGCCCAGCGCCATACGCACTCCAAATTCGTTGGTCCGCCGCACGATCCCATACGACATCACGCCGTAGATCCCGGCGCATGCCAGCAGCGCCGCCAGCACACCGAAAAACGTGGACAATTGGGCCACTAGCCGCTCGGTGGCCATCCTTCCCCTAACCGCCTCCGCAAGCGTCGTGAAGTCGCCCACCGGCAGGTTCGGGTCAACCTCTCTCACGGCGTCTTTGATCTCGGGAATCAGGCTTTTCGGATCGCCCGTATAACGCGCCGCGAAGCTATAGAGGAAACCGCGGTGCTGTGTATGCGGGTAGAAGGCGGCTTGCGGATCACGCGAGACCACGGCGTGGACCAGTCGAAAAATCAGGAGCGCGGCGCCGATGAACGGTGGGGCCGTTTCACCGCCGACGGCAAGCTATACGTGTTCGTCGACGGGCAGACCGGCAATCTTGCGGTGCGAGATCTCCAACCGGGCGCGGTGAGGCGGCTCACGAACGATGCCAGTATAGAGGATGGGAAGGCACACGCCGCCTACCCGGTCCCCTCTCGCGATGGCAAACAGGTGGCGTACATGTGGCGCGTCGCTACCGACCGCCGGGTGGATTATCCCGCGGAGGTGCGTGTCATCAACATCGATGGCAGTGGCATGCGGACTGTGCCCGCGAAACTTTAGTCGTGACGTTCATCCGGCAGTCCTGGACTGGACGCCGCATGGCAAAAGTATCCTGGCCTATATTGGGGTTCCGCAGAGCGTGACTCCCGTCGCATACACGCCCACAGGTCCGGGGTACGGGTTTGGTTGGGCCCTCATCGATCTCAAAACCGGTGAGGAGCGCCCCATTGTGCGCAGTTATCTTTTCGAGGATCCGATCACCCTGTCTCCGGATGGGCTATGGATCGTATACTCCAGACGCGATTCTGAGGCAGCAGGTCTAACTCGCGCCGAACGATCCAGGCTCGATGCTGGCGAAAGCCGACCGCACGCGGCTTGTGGCCACCCGGAGTTTCCGGAAACGCGGTGTACTTGACCGGAGGCGGTACTACGGCCGCCGCGGTCACATGCTCAATCCTTTCGAAGCGCGGGCGGGCCGCTCCGCCAACCAGGCGAAGCGGCCGTTTCGCAACCTAGGGATCTACTGCGGACGCATCCAGATGTCGTCCAGCACGTCCACCGACGAGGTGAGCGTCTCACTGCCGACCGT
>JASHSS010000139.1 GCA_030038565.1 Bryobacteraceae bacterium | reverse complement strand
ATCGGTATCCGGGTAGCCGTGGGCGCGAGGTTGGTGCACGTCGTGCGGGCTCTCTGCGGGCCGATCGCTCCGGCAATCGCGTTGGGCGCCGCGGCGGGCCTGGCGGCCTCCGCGTTCCTGCTGCGGCTGACCGAGCGCCTGCTCTACGGCGTGCGGCCGCTCGACCCGCTATCGCTCGCATTGGCGATCGTCCTGGTCTGCCTGTCGGCCGCCGCTGCAGCCGTGCCGCCGGCCCGCCGGGCTTCGCGTATCGACCCGGCGTCGGCGCTGCGGGAGGAATAAATGCTTTCCCGGCGCTCGGCCGTGCGGCTGATCGCCGCGGCGCCGCTGGCCTTCGCCGAGGACCGTTGGCAGCCCGCGTGGAGCGATGAGTTCGATGGACCGGCCGGCTCCGCCCCCGATGTGAGTAAGTGGACTTACGATCTGGGGGCCACCGGATGGGGCAACCGCGAGCTCGAGAATTACACCGATTCACGCGCGAATTCGTTTCTCGATGGCCAGGGCAACCTCATCATTCGCGCGGAGAAGACCGCGGACGGTTACACCTCCGCCCGGCTGAAGACCCAGGGTAAGTTCACCTTCAACTATGGAAAAGCTGAGGCGCGCATCAGGATACCTTTCGGACAGGGGATCTGGCCGGCGTTCTGGATGCTCGGCGCGAATATCGGGCGCGTTGGCTGGCCGCGCTGTGGCGAAGCGGATATCATGGAGAACATCGGCCGCGAGCCGGCCACGGTTCACGCCACCGTACACGGCCCCGGCTATTCGGGCGGCCACGGCATCGGCCGGCCTTGGGCTTTACCCGGCGGCGGTAAGTTCGCGGACGATTTCCACTTATTCACGGTGGTCTGGCAGACGGAGAGCCTGGAGTTCGCTGTGGATGGCGCGACGTACCACCAGGTGACTCCGAAGTCGCTTCCGATAGGCGCGGCGTGGGTGTTTGACGCGCCCATGTTCCTGCTGCTGAACCTGGCGATCGGTGGAAACTGGCCCGGCAAGCCGGATGCGACTACGCAATTCCCTCGGGAGATGCTGGTGGATTTCGTGCGGGTGTACCGGCAGTGACAGGCGGGACGGGCAGGCGCGCGGCCACTCGAGGCGCGTCTGCCCTCTCAGGCAGATGGGGGGTGGGTTGCCCGCCGGACCCCTGACCGGCGGGTGGGCAGATCCTTCGTCGCTTGAGTGAACCCGGCCGGCGCGGCGATGTTGCGCGGCGCAGATGTTTCAATCGTGCGCGTAATACCCTGTGTTGGCGCGCACGGTGAGGCCGGGCTGCCTGGGGCGGATGGAGATCTCGCGAAATGTGCGGCCGGTTACAGAATTGGTGGAAGGATAGGCCAGCTTGTAAGAGCCGCGTAATTGCTCGCCGATCTGCTGGAAGCCCTCTGCCAGCCCTCCCGCGCGGGCGTCGAAATCGGCGCCGCCGGTCTCGCGGGCGATCCGCGTAGTGCCCCGCGAACCGCAGCACGTCGCTCGATGGGGCGGTTTCGATGGCGTCCAGCATGAAATCGGGGGCGGGACTTGCCATGGCGCGGGGCATTCCGGCCCTGGCGGCCCGAACGCCGGGCTGCCGGCCACCCCCGCCAGGTGGTGGGTCCCTCCCGTGACGGAGGGTGAGCCGTCCGCCGAATCGCAGCGCCTGCTCGTTGTACACTATGTTTACAAAACCGGATGCGAAGCGTGACGAATTTGCAACAGGCGCGTCCAAATTCACAGACGAATGGATAGGGAGTAAGACGCGATTCGGTCAGTCCCGTTTATGGCGCACGATGCAGCCGGAGCGGTAGGCGCCCGTTTGAGTCCTCAGGTAGATTCATTAATCCGGGCGGCGCAACGTGGGGACCAGGTCGCTTTTGAGCAACTGGTCCGCACGTACGACCAGAGTGTGCTCCGGCTCGCCATGAACTTGCTGCGCTCGCCGGAGGATGCCCGGGATGTCTACCAGGAGGCCTTCCTGCGGGTCTATCGCAACCTGCACTCGTTCCGTTTCGACTGTAGTTTTCATACCTGGTTGTATCGGATTGTGACGAACATCTGTCTGGATCAATTGCGGAAACGCAAAGTGCGGAAGGAAGAGCCGGCGGTGGTGGAAACCTCCGACGGTCCCATCGACCGCATGGAGGCGTTCGAGGAGGACGCGGCCGAAGCCGATCCCGAACGCAACATGTGGAACCTGCAATTGAAGCGCAAGATCGAAGGCGCCCTCGAAGACCTCACGCCGCGCGAGCGGCTGGTGTTTGAGCTGCGCCATTACCAGGGTTTACGCTTGCGAAATATTGGAGAAATGCTGGGGACCACCGAAGAGGCGGCCAAGAATTGCCTCTTCCGGGCCACCCAGAAAATGCGCTCCGTGTTGGGAGATTTCGTATGACTTGCGATTCGGTTTCGAAACTGATTCCGCTATATTTTTACGCTGAGTTGACCCCCGACGATGAGGATCGCGTGGAGCAGCACCTGCACGAGTGCCCGGCCTGCGCGCGCGAGATGGAACGCCAGCGCACGCTGGCGGCGGCCCTCGATACCCACCAGGCCGGTGTCCCCCCGCGCCTGCTGGCGGATTGCCGGGCCGACCTGATAGCGGCCATCCAGGGCGGCGCGCCCAGCCGGGATCCGGCCAAGGGGCCCTGGACCCTTTTCCTGGAGGCCCTGGGCGCGACTTTCGCCGGAGTGGTGCGCGTGCGGCAGCCCGTAGGCGCGATGGCGCTGATTGCCCTGGGATTCCTGGCCGCGCGGTTCACCGGCGTGACCCCACGGCCGAACGGCCTGACCACGGCGGGCCTGGCGCCCTCCGACGACGTCTTTTCCACCGTGCGCAGCGTGCAGCCGGACAGCGCCGGCCGGGTGCAGATCGCTTTCGACGAAACCCGGCGGAAGGTGATTTCCGGCAGCACGGATGATGAGAAGATCCGGAGGCTGCTGCTGGCGGCGGCCCACGAGGAAAACGCGGCGGTGCGCGTGGAATCGGTGGATCTGCTGAAGGGGCAGGCCGCCGAGGCGGAAGTGCGCGATGCGCTGCTCAACGCCGTGGCGCACGATTCCAACGACGGCGTGCGGCTGAAGGCGCTGGAAGGGCTGAAGCCCTTCGCGGCCGATCCGGTGGTGAGCAAGACGCTGGCGCAGGTGCTGCTGGCGGACCGTAACGACGCCGTGCGCATGCAGGTGGTGGACCTGCTGGTGGCCCGCCGCGACGATTCCACGGTAGGAGTGTTGCAGAACGTAGTGCAGCGTGAAGGCAACAGTTACGTGCGCCTGAAGTGCGAAAAGGCGCTGAAGGACATGAATGCGTCGATCGGGACTTTCTAGGAGAGACTGCGTGTTCACCACGGAGACACGGAGGGCCCGGAGGCTTCGCGGAGAAAACTCAAATGGCTTTTCTCCGCGCTTTCTCTGCGTTCTCTGTGTCTCCGTGGTGAATCTGCTGGCCGCGCTTCCCGCCGGCGCCCAGGGCCTGGTCTGCAAGGACGGGCGCTGCGAGCGGACGATCTACGGCAGCGCGCCGGCAGCCAGCCGCCTGCGCATCCGGGCCCACGGTCCGGTAACGCTCGAAGCCGGCGCTTCCAAACAGCTCAGCTACGTGGTCTCGGTGCAGGTCAACGCCCGCACCCCGGACGAGGGGCGGCGCACGCTCGAGCGGTTCGCCGTGAGCGCCCAATCGGCGGGCGGCTGGACCGTCATCAGCATGCCCGGCGGCGCGGCGCTCACCGCCGTGACCGTGAAAGCGCCCAAACTGCTGTCCGCTTCCATCTTCTCATCCGATGGCGCCGTGGATGTCTCCGGGGTCGAAGGACCGGTGGAAGTGGAATCGGGCGCGGGACCTTTAAAAGTCGATCGCGTTCGCGGGGACTGCCGCTTGCTGACCGGCGGAGGGAATATCCAGATCGGCCAGGTGGGCGGCGCGTTGCACTGCACCACCGGCGCGGGGTACATCAATGTGAAATCGGTGCGCGGGGACGCCGTGCTGGAAACCGAGGGCGGCGATATCACCGTGACGGATGCCGCCGCCGAGGTGCACGCCGATACCGGCGGCGGAGGCGTACACATCGTGCGCGCGGGCGGATTGGTTTCGGCGGCCAGTGGCGGGGGCGAGATCATCGTGGAGAAGGCCGGCGGCATCGTGACCGCGCGCAATATGGCCGGGCCGGTGGAGGTGGGCGCGGCGGCCGGGGTGCGCTGCGAATCCGCGTCGGGGGGCGTGCGGCTGCGCAATATCGCCGGCAGCATGAACGTTTCCACCTCGCTCGGCAGCATCATGGCCATCCTGCTGGGCAGCCGCCTGGCGGATTCCTACCTGGCCACCGCCAATGGTGACATCACCGTGCTGATCCCGTCTAACGTTGGGGTGAACATCCAGGCCCAGAATCGAATGGCCGACACGCTGCGGCGCATCGTTTCCGATTTTCCCGCGATTCAGGCGCGCCGGCAGGGCAACCTGGTGGTGGCCGAAGGGGCTGTGAACGGCGGCGGAGCGCTGCTGCAGATTTCCGGGACGGGTGGCACGATTTTTATCAGGAAGCAGTAGAGGCGAACTATGCGAACTTATTTCGGAATCGGCCTGGCAGTGTTGGCCGCCGGCCTGGCAGCGCCGGCGTCCTTCGGCCAGAGCGTACAAACCGGCCCGCGCAACGCCGTGGTGGTGAACGGGCGGTCTCCCTACCTGGGAATCGGCGTGCAGGATATCGACGCCGATCGCGCCAGGACCCTGAAGTTGAAAGACGTGCGCGGCGCTGAAGTGACCAGCGTGGTCCCCGACAGCCCCGCCGCCAAAGCCGGCTTCAAGGAAGGCGACGTGGTGCTCTCCTACAACGGCGAAGCGGTGGAGGGCCAGGAGCAGCTCTCGCGCCTGGTGCGCGAAACGCCGGCCGGCCGGCAGGTGAAAATCGAGGTGTGGCGCGCGGGCGCCAGCCTGACCCTGACTCCCACGGTGGAGGAGCGCCAGGCCATGAGCTTTTCAAGCAACGGCCCGTGGGTGACCGGGCGGAACTTCGAAATCCCCAGCATGCCCAACTTCAACATGCCGGATATTGAGATTCCGCGGCTGATGCCGATGTACCAGAGCCCCATGCTGGGGATTGAAGGCGAGGCCCTGGGGCAGGAGCAGCAGCTGGCCGAATTCTTCGGCGTGAAAGACGGCGTCCTGGTGAAGGCCGTCAGCCACAATTCGGCGGCTGAGAAGGCCGGCATCAAAGCCGGCGACGTGATCGTCAAAATCGAGGATTCGCGGGTAACCAGCTCGCGCGAAATCACCTCGGTGCTGCGGTCGCTGGGAGGAAAGTCCACCCTCAACGTGACGGTGGTGCGGGCCAGGAAAGAGCTTGTGCTGCCGGTGACGCTGGAAGCCGGGGGCACGCCGGTGCGGGCGCGCGCGCGGCTGGTGATTCCGGGTAGTGGCGCCGTGATCCGCTTCTCGTTGCCCGCCGTACGGATTTCACCGGTGCGTCTCCGGATTTTTCCCCGCGACCGGATCATTTAGCAGGGCAGGCTTTCGGCCCATGAGGAGGGATCCTCGGCCCACCGAAAGGCAAATCGGCAGCAGTTCAGTCGCCGCCCAAACCCGCTCGGAAACACGCGCGCACCGAGGTCCAGTCGGACTCAGAAAGCCGCCCGATCAGGCGTTCTTCACGCTGCAGCAACGTCACGGGGAACAACCTGAAGAAGGACGGCTGATGAAGTCCCGCCTGTTGCCAGTCTCGCAAAGCGCAATCCGTCGGAGCTAATTCCTTCGGGGGCTGTGTTGTGATCAGACCAACGATTACGTCAGGCCGATGACGATGGTAAAGCTCAGTCGAGAGCATCACAGCGGGTCGGATCTTCGTCGTGTCCGCGCCCGGAAACGCGCCGACCACGACATCACCAGGCTTCAAGGCCCTTCCCGCTCCTGCTGTTCAAACCGTTCGAGAGATGCGAGTGTAGCCTCCCGAAGATCGTCGTCCGACCAGGAATCCGACCACTCGACACGCCGCCCGCCCCCGAGATCCGTAAGTTGCTGCGCCCAATCCAGCACCTTTCTGGCCTCGTCCGGGGGAAGCATCCGCACGATTTTGATCAATGATTCTTCGCGGTCACTGAGAACCATGGCGTCCAACTCTCGTTCCCAGTTTAACGCCATCGGGACCTCGCCCACGGCCGGCCAACCGCCTGCCCCGCGCTTACAGCTTCTTTCCCAGGACCGCGTAATCCAATGTTCCGAAAAAGCTCTCCCGAAATTCCTGCGGCAGGGACGCCAGCGAGGGCATGGACTCCGCGGCCGGCGAGAGCCGCTTGATTTCCAGCCGCCCAATCCCGAACTCTTCCATGTAAAACGCCAGCAGGGGCGGCGGTATGGGCCGGGTATGGGTGGGGTCTAGATAGAAGTGCGTGGAGAAGATGGCCAGGCATTCCGGGTTGGGCGTTTCGATGGCGATGGCGCCTTCGCGCTGGAGCCGGCTGGCGCACAGCTTGATCATCTCCGGCAGCCGCCCGGAGGGTAGATGCTCCACCACCTGGGAGCAGAAAATGCCATCGAGCGAGCCTTCCGGCAGGCCGTCCAGGTATTCGAACAGGTCGGCCGTTTCGGCTTCCAGGCCCTTGGAGCGGCAGGTGGCCACGGCTTCCTCGCTCAGGTCGATGCCGCGCGCCGGGACACCGGCTTCGCGCATCATTTCCAGAAACTCGCCGCGGCCGCAGCCGATATCGAGGACGTTGCTTCGGCCCGCGAAGTGCGGCAGATAGAGGCGCTGCCCCTGCTTGACGTACTCCTCCGGCCCGCGGAATTTTTCAGCGAACTTGCCGTAGTCGAACAGTAGCGGGGCGGGCGCGCCGGACGCTCCTTGCGGCACGCCCAGGCCCGCCCCCGGGGCCCGGTCCGGTTGAGGCGCCGCCAGGCTCTCGCGAATCTCGGCGCGGCGCCGCACCGTGCGCAGTTCGGCGTGGATGATCTGCTCGTATTCCAGGCGGATGCGCTCCAGGTCGTCCCACAGCCGTTTCTGGATATCGATTCCGTAGCGGTCCAGCGCGGCGTGAAACTCGGCGTGCTGAGCCCGCAGGGCATCGCGGTAATTGGCGTCCATCAGGGTGACGCGGTGCTGGAAACCGCCCTGCAAGTCGGCCACGCTGCGCAGAAACTGCACCTCGTTTTCGGCCAGCTTGCGTTCCCACTCGAAGCGCCACTCGGCCCAGTGGCTGCGGATATCCTTGAGGGCTTCGATTTCCTCGCGCAGTTTGCGCTCGCCGGCGAGCGCGGCGAGGGCGCGGTTGTTCTGGTTGAGCGCTTCGATGGCGGCATCCAGGCAGTCCACCACCTTGCGGTTGAACTCCACCTGCTCGCGCACGTGCCAATCGAGCGTGCGGGCCACCAGCCGCTTCCAGCCCTGCACCAGCCAGTTGACCGGCCCTCCTCGGCGCGGGTTGACCGTCCCGATGGCGGCCACTTTGCCCAGCGCCGCGTCGCGCGCGTGCACCAGTTCCATCAGGTCGGGGAGGGGAAATTCTCCGCCGCCCGCGGAAGTCTCCGGGTTGGCCGCGCGCACCCGTTCGCGGACCTCCCGCAGGATAGCTACCAGCTCAGCGCTTTCCACGCGGCTTCCTTCCCCCGGCCCGGCGCCATTCCGCGGTCACCAGCGTGCTCAGCCCGCCGCGCGCGGCGAAATCGCCGGATACCGTGGCCCACCGCGGCCTGGCGGCCTTCACCACGTCCTCAAGCACCCGATTGACCGCGTTTTCCTGGAAAATGCCCAGGTTGCGAAACGCCAGCAGGTACATCTTGTAGGATTTCAATTCCAGGCACAACTTGTCGGGCGCGTAGGTGAGAACGATCTCGCCCGAATCCGGCAGCCCCGTCTTGGGACACACCGCGGTGAACTCCGGCATGACGATTTCGATTTCGTAACCGGCATACTGGTTGGGCCATGTTTCAATCTCCGGCAGCGGAGCGTGCACCCCGCTGCGCGCATGTTCATCGGTATAAGCTCGTTTCATGCTAAGGCTTTCGAAAGCAAATCCAGGAACAGGCCGACATCGGCCACCACCCCCACCGCCTGGCCGGTGCCCCTATCGCTGACCTTGGTGACGACCGCCGGGTTGATGTCCACGCAAACGATTTTCACCCAGCTCGGCAGCATGTTGCCGGTGGCGATGGAGTGGAGCATCGACCCCAGGCAGAGCACCAGCCCGGCGCCCGCCAGTTCGCGGGCGTAGGCGTCCTGGGCGGCGTTCATGTCGGTAATGGTTTCGGGTAGCGGGCCGTCGTCGCGCAGGCTGCCGGCCAGCACAAACGGCACGCCCGCCTTCACGCATTCGTAGAGGATGCCGGATTGCAAGCGTCCCGATTCCACCGCCTGGCGCACACCGCCGGCGCGGTAGATGGCGTTGATGGCGCGCATGTGATTGCGGTGGCCGTGCTCTTCCTGGCGGCCATCGCTCAGCCGAATGCCCAGCGAAGTGCCGTAGAGGGCCGCCTCCGCATCGTGGACGCCCAGGGCATTGCCGCTGAGCAGGGCCTGCACCGACCCGCGGCGGATCAAGGCCGCGAGGCCCGCCACCCCGCCGGTGTGCACCACCACGGGTCCGGCCACCACCACCACCTTCTGCTTCTGTTCCAGGGTGTGGCGCACCAGAGCGGCGGTCTGGCGCACGGCGGTCTCCACCTGGCGCTCCGAGGAGATGCCGTTGGACATGAAGGCGAACGCCAGCCGGTCGCGCTCCTTGGATTCGGGCGCCACGCGGATGCCGCGCAGCCCGACCACGATGCGATCCCCGGCGCGCAAATCGCGCAGCCGGCGGCAAAACGCCTGGCCTTCGCGGACCACGATCAGAGCGTCCATGCGCTGGTTGCGCACCTCGGTCCATTCCGGACCGATCCGCACGTAGGTGCGGTGGTTGGTGGTGGAGTAGAAATCCTCGGGCGCGCAGCGGTCGCGCTCCACCTCGGCAAGCTGCGCCGCGCCGGAATCGACCGGTGCGCAGCCCAGTTCCAGCAGGCTGGCCAGCAGGCGCTCGATGGACTCGTGATCGGGAGCCTCCACTTTCAGCCGGAGATAGGAGGCTTCGCTGTTGGTGCGGCCAATGCGGAACTGCTCCACTTCGAAACGGCCGTGGTATTCCACGACCTTATCGAAGATGTTCTCCATGATGTGGGAGTCGATCAAGTGGCCTTGCGCTTCGACCACTTCCTGAAATGGCATAGAGATTTCATTGTAGCGAAGCGGATGGAGCGGACCGCCGAAGGCTGCTTGCCGCGCCGGCTGCCGTAAAATCGAATTGGTATGCAATCCGGAGAGCCCAGCCGGACGGCTCTGGGCGCCGCGTTTCACCGCGCCGCGCACCAGGTCCTGGAGCAGGGCCGCATCTTTACCGACCCTCTGGCCCTGCGCATTCTGGGTCTGGACTCCGCGGCGGTCGCCGAGGAAGCCGGCGAGCGCCCCTCGGGACGCGGCCTGCGGCTCTTCATCGCCGCCAGAACGCGCTTTGCGGAGGATTCGCTGGACGCGGCCGTGGAGCGCGGCGTGCGGCAACTCGTGGTGCTCGGCGCGGGCCTCGATACCTACGCCTATCGCAGCCCATGGGGCGGCCGCCTGCGCATCTTCGAGGTGGATCATCCGGCGACACAGGCCTGGAAGCGCCGGCGCCTGGAGGATTCGGCCATCCCTTTGCCCGCCTGCCTGACCTTCGCTCCCGTGGATTTCGAGCGCCAGACCTTAGCCGGCGGACTGGAGGCGGCCGGCTTCGACCGGGCCGGGCAGACTTTCTTCACCTGGCTGGGAGTAGCGCCCTATCTCAGCAAAGAGGCCACGTGGTCCACGCTGGGGTTCATCGCCGGCCTGCCCCATGGCGCGCACGTGGTGTTCGATTACGGCGACCCTCCGGATACCCTGGCGCCTGAAATGCGGGCCCTGCACGACCGGCGCGCCGCCTATGCCGCCGGTCTGGGCGAGCCGTGGATCAACTACTTCGATCCGCCGGAATTGCGCGCCGGACTGTTGAACCTGGGGTTCTCCGCCGTGGAAGACCTGGGACCGCCGGAGATCGCCGCGCGTTATTTTCCGGCCGTCACCCTCCCCCGCCGGGGCGGCCACATCGTCCGGGCATCCACCGTTTGAGCCTTCACATGGCTACCGGCAAGGGCGCAATCAGCCCTTTGTCTCTCAACCCCGTGAGCGCCAGCCCATAGCGGCCGCGGATGCCGGTCTTTTCGAAAATATGCTTCAGGTGGATCTTCACCGTGCCGGTGCGGATGCCCAGTTCGACGGCAATATCTTTGTTCTTGAGACCGTGCTCCACCAGTTCCATGACTTGCAGTTCGCGGGCGGTGAGGGGAGACCGGAGATGGTGGATGGCGCGGTCGCTTCCGGTGATCATCTGCTCGTCCATCCAGGTGGCCCCGGAAGTTACCGTATCGAGGCAACTCAGAAGGGTTTCGAGCGAGGCGGTCTTGCGGACCACCCCGGCGGCGCCGGCCTGCAGGAAGCGCAAGGCCTCGGATTCCGTGATGAGACGGCTCCAGACCACCACCGCGGTGCGGTAACGGGCCCCTCGCAGGGCTTTCAGCCAGTCCAGCACAGCCTGCATTCCAAACGACTTATCGAGGAACAGGACCGACGGCCTCAATTCCTCGACGGCGGCCATGCCGTCCGCCAGGGAAGTCTCGGCCGCCACGATTCGCGACCGCTCCGCCGATTCCAGCAGGCTGCGCAGGCCCTCGATGGCAATCGGTTCCGTATCACACACCGCCACGCTATTCACGGTTCGCCCCTAAGACCATTCTCACGGCCTTAATGTCTTTTATCGGCGTGATTGGCGGAAAGTTTAACGGGTCCGCTAGGTCTTCGACCGCATGATTTAGTTCTTCCGCTTGGTGGGGCAGGCCTTCAGCCTGCCCCTGGATAGGCTGAAGGCCTGTCCCACCAATGCCTCACGCATCATGCTGTGACAGGCGCGTCTTAGTGGCCGGGGAAGGCCGGCGCCATCGAGAGTCCTATGCCGCCACGGACCATTCCGCCAACCGGTAAATGCCGGGCTTTCCCCGCCGCAGGCATTCCGCGCGGCAGCACTCTCTGCGGCGCAGGAATTCCGCCGCGCACGGGCCGCGAAAGCCGGCCACAGCCAGCCACACGTAATCCTCGCTCACGTGCTCCAGCAGTCCTTCAGGAAGCGTTTCGAGGTATTCGCGAAAGCCGTCCGGTTGCATTCTAATCGTCAATCACCGCGCTGGTGCGCGCGAAATACAGCGCCACCGCGCGATCGATCGCCGCGCGAGTCATCCGCACCGGATGGCCTTCGTACTCGCTGATGGCTTTCACCAGCTTGTAGATGTCCAGCGGGTAACAGGCGTGCAGCCCCTTCGGCATGGCCGCCAGACAGCGCCCGCGCAGGTACTCCGCGCAGCCCGCTTCGGTCGGGACCCGGTGCGCCTCCAACACGCGCTCGAAGATCTGGTCGAAAATATCGGCAGTCACATCCTCCAGGAGCACCTTGCTCTGGATGCGCCGCAGAAAGGCCTCATCCGCCAGGTCGTGCGGATCCAGGTTCGTCGAAAATACCACCATCAGCTCGAACGGCACGCCGAACTTCATGCCCGAGGCTAGTGTCAGGTAATCCACGCGGCGGTCCAGCGGCACGATCCAGCGGTTCAGCAGGTCGCGCGGCGAGAGCATCTGGCGTCCAAAATCGTCGATCACCAGGATGCCGTTATTGGCCTTCATCTGAACCGGAGCGATGAACACGCGGGTGGTCTCATCCAAACGTAACTCCAGCATGGGAGCGGAAAGCTCCCCGCCCACCGTGAGGCAGGGCCGCTCGCACAGCACCCAGCGGGGGTCCAGCATCTCGTCGTCGCAGGGCACCACCCGGTGCACCACCGGATCGAAGATCGCCACGATGTGACCATCCACCGCGACGGTATAAGGGATCAGCACGTGGTCGTGGTAGATCCGCAGGATGCGCTCGGCGATGCTGGTTTTCCCGTTGCCCGTGCCGCCGTAGAGAAACAGCGACTGCTGTCCGATCAGCGCCGGTCCGAGTTGGTCCAGCAGGCCGTCCGGCAGCACCAGGTCGTGAAAGGCCTGGCGCAGGCTCTCGCGGCTCAGCCGCACGTGCGCGGACTGGGCTTTCACCACCTCGTGATACTGGTGGATCGAAACCGGAGCCGCGCCCACGTACTGCGACACCTGGCTGCGGGCTTCCGCCATCGACCGCCCCGCCGCGGAAAGCGAGAACGAGTAATCGTTGCCTTGCATGCCCTTGACTTCCAGCAACTGCTGCTGCCGGAACTGGTGGAACATGGTCTCCAGAACCGGGAAGGACAGCTTGAGAGTACGGTGCAAGGCTTCCAGCGAAGCCGTGCCGTGCATCCATAAGAACCGCAGAATCAGATCGGCTACCAGCGCGCGCGGAATTCCCAGATCCTCCAGCCGGTCCGGTATCTGGGGGCGAACGTCCGGCCGCGGGCTGACCGTATGTTTGGTAAGGGGCTGGGCTGCCATCTTGGTAAAAATGGTAAGGCAGGCGTGGGCCGAGTTCCAGTTAGCCGTTGGTTAATGCCGTTCCGTTATCGGATGGGCCACTGTGGCCTGGTGTTAGCGGCCATTCCGGGCACGCCCGCCTGGCGGCTCCGGCCGGGAATTTAGGATAATGCGCCTTGCGGGACTTTCTACTGCGCGCCTCCGTGGTCGCGGGCGCCCTTACCGCCTGGCTCACGGAACTGCTGGGCGCATTCCACCTGCTGCGGCCGCTGCCCCTGCTGTCGGCGTGGCTCGCCATCGCCGCCGGCGCCGCGGTCTTCCTTTATCTACATCCGCCGCCCGTTCACAAAGTCCCCCTGCGCCCCCTCGAAACCCTCATCGCCGCGGGCATCCTGTGGATTGCCGGAATGGTGGCGGCGGCGGCCTGGTTCAGCCCTCCCAACAGCCACGACGTGCTCGGGTATCACCTGCCGCGCATCCTCTATTGGGCGCAGTCGGGGAGCGTCGGCCTTTTCCCCACGCCCTATCTCAACCAGATCTGCTTCCCGCCGTTGGCCGAATACTTCATGCTCCACGCTTACCTGCTGTCGGGTGGAGACCGTTTCGTCAACCTGGTGAGCTGGTCCGCCTTCTGCGCCTCCATCCTGGGCGTCACGGCGATTGCCGCCGCACTGAAGGCGGATTCGCGGTCGCAGGCATTCGCGGCCCTTTTCTGCGCGACCCTGCCCAGCGGAATTCTGCAGGCATCCAGCGCCAAGAACGAATGCCTGGCGGCCTTCTGGCTGGTGGCGATCGTCTATTTCGCGCTGCGCCGCGACGCGCTGTTTCTGGGCCTGTCGCTGGGGTTGGCGGTGTTCACCAAGGGGACCGCCTACCTTTTCGCGCCGCCACTGGTGGCCGGCATGTTTCTGTGCGATAGCGCCGCGGACCGTTGGCGCCGCTGGCGCTGGGCGCCCGTCTGGGCTCTCGCCGGCGTCCTGCTGGTGAATGCGCCGCTCTACCTGCGCAACCTCCGGGTGAGCGGCTCCCCGCTGGGCTTCGATTCGCCCTTCGGCAACGGGCTCTACAAGTTCCGCAACGACCCGCTGGGCTGGAAGCCGGCCCTCTCCACCCTGCTCCTGAACCTCTCCGACCAGCTCGGCTCCTCGAACCAGCGGTGGAACCAGGGCGTCTATCGCGCGGTGATGGATCTGCACCGCTGGTTTCACATCGATCCGGACGACCCCGCCAACCGGGAGCGCATGGCCCGCTATGCCCCGCCGGTCAACACCCGGCACGAGGCCAATGCCAACAACCGCTGGCACCTGCTGCTGGCGATCGCCGCCGGGCTGTTCGCCCTCTGGCTGGCCTGGCGTCGGCACGACCCGCGCTGGCTCATCTACGCCGCCTCCATCCTGTGCGGGTTCCTGCTGTTCTGTTTCTATGTGCGCTGGTACGCCTGGGACGCGCGCTATTTCCTGGGTCCGCTGGTGGTGGCCGCGCCGCTCGCCGGGGTCTTCCTGGGAAGCCTCCGCCCGCGTGTGACCGCCGTGGTGGCCGGCCTGTTGCTGTTCAGCCTCGCCCGCCTGCCCGCCACCCAGAACTGGCTCCGCCCGCTGCGCGGACCTGGAAATGTTTTCGCCACTTCGCGCGATGCGCAGTACTTCGCCGACCTGGGCGCCATGCACAACCAGGACTCCTACCGGGAAGCCGTGGACCGGACGGCCCGCTCCGGCTGCCGGATGGTCGGAATCGACAGCTCCGAAAACCAGTTGGAGTACCCGTTTGAAGCCCTGCTGCGGGAGCGCGCCCCCGCGGTCCGCTTCGTGCACACGGGGGTCGAGAACTCCTCCGCCCGGTTTGCCGATCCGCGGGCGCCCGCGCCTTGCGCCGTGCTTTGCCTGGACTGCATCGGGAATCCCCGGAAGCTGGCCCTCTACCGCCCGATGGGCGAGCCCCAGGAGGTCGGCCGATTTCTGCTCTTCCTGCCCTCCGGGACGCCTTGAGACCACGCCTGGGTCCCTCCCGCTCGCCGGTTGACCCGCGCGGCCCGCTGAAACCGATCCAGATGTCTCCGGGGAACAGGCCAATCGCCCGCCCTACCTGCGCCCAGTCGCCGGGCGGAAGAGCAGCAGGTCCAGGCTGAACGTCAGCCGCATGGCTTCGGCCGGCCGCCGCCCGAGAGGCCGGTAAATCGACACCAGGACGTCGTGAACCGCCTCTGCATCCAGATCGGCCGCGGTGGTCGCCCTGTGCCGGCCGGCCAGAGTGAAATCGTCCGCCAGGGCCGCCACCACCGCGGCCACCCGGTCGCGGCCCGGGCCGCGCAGTTCCAGCAGGTCGCCGGGCGCCGGAAGCGCCACCAGCAGCCGCCCGTCTTCGCGCAAAACGCGCCGGAATTCAGCCGCATTCCTGCGCGCGGTAATCGAAAGCACGGCCGAAAACGACCCGGCGGCGTAGGGCAGGAAACGGTCCGCATTGGCCACCACCCACTCGCACGCCGGGTAGCGGCGGGCCGCCAGGTCCACGGCCTCAATCGAGATATCCACGCCGTGCGCCCGGCACCCGCTCTCGCGCTCGAGCGCTGCCAAATAGAAACCCTCCCCGCATCCGGCGTCCAGAACCACGTCGGTCCCGGCGGGGACCAGCATTTCGGCGATGGCGCGCGCCAAAGCCCCGGTCACCCCGCGGTCGTGCAGCCGCCGGCGCGCCGCGATGGCCGCCGGGGTATCGCCCGGGCGCTTCGACCGCCGGTCCTGCGGCTGCAGCAGGTTGAGGTAGCCGCTGCGCGCGATATCGAAGGAATGGCCGCGCGGGCAGACCACGCGCCTTCGGTCGCGTTCGAGCGCGAGGTGGCACTCGCGAACCGGGCAGAGCAGCATCAGGGCGTCCCGCGCGGCTTTTGGCCGAAGAGCGCCAGGGCGATGCGCGCGCGCTTGCGCATCATGGATTCGAAGGAGACGCGCGGCACATCCACCAGCTTGCGCAGTTCGGCGGCCCGCAGCAGGCGTTGCGTGGAGTTGGGCATGTGGGCGGCGGCGCGTTCAAAAGCCCCCGGCGCGGCGGCGCGCATCCCCGCAATAGCCCGGTAATATCCCTGCTGCCCGGGGATCTTGTGGCAGCCGCCCACCAGCGCCGCCAGCACTTCGTGGCTTTCTTCGAGGCGCGCCGCCACCCCGCCCCATTCATCCAGAAACGGGCAGAGCGGCAGCAGCGTGGCGGGCGACCGGCGCAGCGCCTTCACCGCCCGCAGCGGGTAATGGCGATGGCCTTCGGCCGAGATTCCGGTGTGCTGATACACCCGCACCGCCAACGCGAAGCGGCCGCGCGCGGACAGATGCTCCATCACCGGCGCGGTGGCCGGGGTGCGTTTCCAGAAGCCCATGCCCTGCGAGAGATCCCCGCGGTTGTGCGCCAGCGTCATGGAGACGCGCAGCACGTCGAGCTCGCCCTCCGGATCGGCGGTGGTCTCGTCGAAGACCGCCTGCTGCCGATCGATTTCCGCCTCGATAGCCGCCAGCGCCTCATCGGCCGAGGCCCCATCGCCCAACTCCAGCAGCCGCCCCAGCCCGCCCGCGATGGCGCTCCACTGCTCGCCATGATGGCCGCTGACGCCGCGGACCGCGCGCACCGAGACCCCCTCTTCGGTCCAGCCGCGCGAGTCGAGCGCCAGCCGCAGCATCGGCCGCAACACCTGCGGGTCGCGCGATTCGCGCCAGGTGATGCCCCGGATTTTGGTGTCCACATCGGTCGGCACAAAGGTGGCCACCGTGGCGTGGTGGCAGGCCAGGCACAAGGCAAAGTAATCCTGCAACTGCTCCTCGCGCGAGAGGCTGGGGAGCAGCAGGTTGGTCCAATTGGCCAGGATGCGCAGGAAGCCGTCGGAGGAGGATCCCAATTCGATCAGCCGGAGCGGCTCGGCCGCCGGCAGGCGCGCGTCCAGGAAGGGCGCCGTGGCGCGCACCTGCGCCCTGAGCGTTTCCGGAGCGATCCACCGGTCCCAGGCGGCGCGGGGCGGTTCGACGAGAGGAGCGGACAAACTATCAGTATGACGCGCGAGGGCGTTCCCCGTGGGAACCGTGGGACCGGCGTGTCCGGCGTTCCGCTACCTTCGGAATTCTGATCTAATACCCGCAGGAGGGAGCTGGCCGTTATGCGCCTTGCCAGGCTGCTTTTCGTCACCGTGGCGGCGGTTTTGGCGCAACCGCCATCGCCGCCCGCTGCGGATATAACCGGCCGAACCTGGAGGCTCGACGACCTGCGCGGGTAATGGACCCTCATCTACATCTGGTACACGTTCGAGGCTC
>JASHSS010000138.1 GCA_030038565.1 Bryobacteraceae bacterium | reverse complement strand
AGGTGGTTGACGATGCGGGTGATGCCGTCCTTGATGAGAGCCACGTCGAAGTTGATCAGCAGGCCGAGGCGCTTATCGGCCAGGCGAAGATACGTAAGTAGTTGTTTTTTATGGACCGCAGCCAGGGCTTCGACGGATTTGACTTCCACAATAACCCTATCTTCGACCAGCAGATCGGCCCGGAACCCGGTTTCGATGCGGACGCTCTCATAGACGACCGGGACCGGAGACTGGCGGACCACGCGGAGGTCTCGCCGGTCAAGTTCATAGGCCAAAACGGTGGTGTAGACCGATTCGAGCAAGCCGGGCCTGAGCCTGACGTGGATATGAAAGGCGGCGTCGACGATTTCTTTGGCGATGGCGTTTTCGGTCACGCAATGGTTAGTGGGAAGTGGGGCACGGATTTCTCGCCAAGTCGCTAAGGCGCAAAGTACCGCAAAGAAAAACCATTCCTTAATTTATTAAAGAAATTTGTTACCGGTCAAACGGCGCCGCTGGGCCCGTGGATCACCAGCCTGCCCCCTTCCTGGAGGCGGTGGTCGAGTTCATACGCCAATACGGTGGTGTAGGCCGATTGAACAGTCCGGGGCCGGGCCTGACGTGGATCTGGTCACGCAATGGTTAGTGGGGAGTGGGGCACGGATTTCTCGCCAAGTCGCTAAGGCGCAAAGTACCGCAAAGGAAGACCATTCCTTAATTTATTAAGAAATTTCTTACCGGTCAAACGGCGCCGCTGGGCCCGTGGATCACTAACCTGGCCCCTTACTGGAGGCGCGAGTCGAGTTCATACGCCAATACGGAGGTGTAGACCGATTCAACAGTCCGGGGCCGGGCCGGACGTGGATCTGGTCACGCAATGGTTAGTCGGGAGTGGGGCACGGATTTCTCGCCAAGTCGCTAAGGCGCAAAGTACCGCAAAGAAAAAAACCCATTCCTTAATTTATTAAAAGAACTTTCCTAGCGGTACTTTGCGGCTTCGCGGCTTGGCGAGAACCGCCTTTCCTCTCTCACCCCCGATCCCTCCTCGATGACGACCATCCGGTCGCCGTCGACATGCCCAAGCTTTTCAACGGCGCCGCTGGGCCAGTGGATCTCCAACTCTGCCCCCTTTGCGTCTCCCAGACCGAAGTGGAGGCGGCGGTCGTTGGCGGAAAGGTAGGAGGATTGGGCCAGAACGGCCTGCGCCTGGCGGCGGCCGCCGTAGGTAGCGATCACCTGGGCGCCTATGGCGGAGCGGTTCGACTGCTTGCCGGCCAGCAGCACTTTGAGCCAGTGGTTCGCGCCCCTGATGTCGTTGCGCAGCAGGGAGGGCGGCGCGTTCATGTTCATGATCAGGATGTCGATGTCGCCGTCGTTATCGAAATCGCCGAAGGCCACGCCCCGGCTGCAATGGCACTCGGCAATGCCGGGACCAGCCTCGTCCAGCAGTTGTTCGAACCTGCCGCCACCCAGGTTGCGGTAGAGGAGGCGGGGAGACTTGTAGGGAACGTCCGGAATGGCGCGCTCCACTTCGGGATAGACCATGCCGGTGGCCATGAAAAGGTCCGGCAAGCCATCATTATCCAGATCTACGATGCCCGCGCCCCAAGCGACGTAGCGCGTTTCCACGGCCAGCCCGGCGCGGTACGTGGCGTCGCGGAAAATGCCCTTGCCAGTGTTGCGATAGAGGCCCGGTGTATCGTCGCTGAAGTGGGTTTTCAGAATATCCAGGGCGCCATCGGTATCGAAATCGCCGACCCCCAGGCCCATGCCCGCCTGCTCCTGCCCATCCTCGCTGAGCGCCACACCGCTTTCCAGGCCGGTTTCGGTGAAGGTGCCGTCGCGGTTATTGCGCAGCAGCAGGCTGGGGAAATGTCGCATGCCACGTAGATGTCGGGCCAGCCGTCGTAATCGAAATCGGCCGCCACGGCGGTCAGGGGATAACCGGGTTTCACCGCGAGGATGCCGGACTTCTCGCTGACGTCGGTAAATGTGCCGTCTCCGTTGTTGCGATACAGGCGGCAAGGTTCCTGGGGTATCCCCACCGGCCGGCAGAAAACCGGAACCCCGCGATAGTTGCAGTTGGGGTCTTGGCCGCGCGCCGGCAAAGCTTGGCGGTCGAACACCATGTAGTGCGCCACGAACAGGTCCAGCTTGCCGTCGCGGTCGTAATCGATCCAGGTGCAGCCCGAGCTGTAGCGGGTGCCCGGGTGGAGCAGCCCGGCGCGCCCGGTCACATCGGTGAAGGTACCGTCTCGGTTGTTGTGAAAGAGGAGATTCTGGCCCCAGCAGGTGATGAAGACGTCGTCGAAGCCGTCGTTATCGTAATCCCCGACCGTGATGCCGCTGGCCCATACGCTGCGCGCCAGCCCGGATTTGGCGGTGACATCCGAAAATGTTCCGTCGCGATTGTTGTGGTACAGGCGGAGGGTGGCCCCTTGGGGGGTGTTCTGCCAGCGCCGCCCGGTGAGCAGCAGGATGTCCTGCCATCCGTCGTTGTCGTAATCCAGGAACGCCACGCCGCATCCCATGGAATCCAGGATGTAGTCGTTCGATCCCACGTCGCCGTAGATGATCGGCGCGCGCAATCCGGCGGCTTCCGCCACGTTGACGAAATGGGCGTTGAAGGGGCGTCCCGAGGGGGCTCCGCGGGCCTGCGGACGCACGCTGCGGGAGCCCATGCCGGCGTTCTGCCCGAAGCCCCTCCGCGCGGCCAAAGCTGCCAGTGCCAATACCTGCCGGCGGGTCATGAACTTCAGGATACAACGCCGGGGCGCCAGGCGCCCGGTCTGGTCTAGGGGGGTCTAGGGGGTAGTCAGCCTCATTTTCGGGCAGGCTTTGATGGGGTTGCGAACGTAGCGATAGAGACCGGTGACCACGAGGTGGCGAGTTGGAAAAACCGGCGACGCAAAGAAGGGAGGCAGCATGCGCCAACCGGTGATCCACCAGGGCGCCAGGCCCGCAACGGATCCCGGCGCGATCACCAGGAAGAAGGTGGATCCCAGGATGGACCACACCTTTCGGGTCATGGTGTAACTCGAGGGTGATTTCAAAGACTTCTCGCCAAGCCGCTAAGACGCAAAGTACCGCGAAGAAGAAGACAAGAAAATAAGATTTTTAGATTCTTCCTGGCGTTACTTTGCGGCTCGGCGAGAGATCTTTCTGCGTTCTTACTTCGCGAGCGGCTTCGCGCTCGGCGACGTCGCGGGTGCGGCGGGTTTTGCGGTCCACCAACTCCACCATTCCGGAGGCAAGCTTCTTGCCGATCACGAGGCGCCAAGGCACGCCGATCAGATCGGCATCTTTGAACTTGACGCCGGGGCGCTCGTCGCGGTCGTCCAGCAGGGCGTCCAGCCCTTCGGACAAGCACTCCCGGTAGATCCGCTCGGCGGCTTCGCGCTGCGCCGGATCCGAAATATTGGCCGGGGTAATCACCACGTCGAAGGGAGCGATGGCCGAGGGTAACGCCATGCCGTCCTGGTCGTGCGAAAGCTCGATGGCGGCGGTCAGAATGCGCTCGATGCCGATCCCGTAGGAGCCCATGATGGGCGTAATTTCGCGGCCTTCCTGATTGAGAACGCGCAGGCCCATGGACTCCGAATACTTGTAACCGAGCTTGAAAATGTGCCCGATCTCCACAGTTTTGCGGATCTCGATGGGCGCCCCGCAGCCGGAGCACCGGTCGCCGGCGGCCACTTGGCGCAAATCGTGCAACTCTGCCTGGAAGTCCTCCCCCAGGGTGACGTGGCGCAGATGGTAATCGTCGCGGTTTGCGCCGGCGATCATGTTGCGGCGGCCCGCCAGCGCGCCGTCGGCGAGGATCGGCATGCTGGTCACCCCCACCGGTCCGAGCGACCCGGCCGCGGCTCCGAACCACTCCACGATCTCGTCGGGCCGGGCAGGGCGGAATTCAGGATCGCCCGAGACCGCGCCGAATTTGGCCTCGTTCAGTTGATGATCGCCGCGCAGCATCACCAGCACCGGTTTGCCGTCCGCCACCAGCACCAGGCTCTTCATTTGCGAGCTTTCCGGCAGGCCGGTGAACTCCGCAATTTCGGCAATCGTCTTGCGCCCGGGCGTGTGGAAGGGTTCGGGAGCCAGGTCGCCTGGGGGGTCAGGGACAGCCGGCGGTGCGGCTTCGGCCATCGCCTTTTCCAGGTTGGCCGCGTGGCCGCAGCCCTGGCACACGGCCACGAAATCCTCGCCTGCCTCCGAAGCCACCATGAACTCGTGAGACTGGCTCCCTCCCATGGCACCCGAGTGGGCCTCCACCACGAGGTAGTCCAGGCCGCAGCGGTCGAAAATGCGGCAATAGGCCTGGTAGTGCTTCTGGTATGCGGCGTCCAATCCGGCGCGGTCCATATCGAAGGAATAGGAGTCCTTCATAATGAACTGGCGCACGCGCAGCAGGCCCGATTTGGGGCGGGCTTCATCGCGGAACTTGGTCTGGATCTGGTACCAGATCTGGGGCAGTTGCTTATAACTGCGGAGCTCGCCCCGAGCGATGGTAGTCATCACCTCTTCATGGGTCATGGCGAGGCAGAAATCCCGGCCGAAGCGATCCTTGAGGCGAAAGAGATTTTCCCCCATGATGTCCCAGCGGCCGGACTCCTGCCAGACCTCGGCGGGATTCAAGGCGGGCAGATACATCTCCTGGGCGCCGATGGCGTGCATCTCCTGGCGCACGATGCTCTGAATCCTGGCAAGCGATCGTTGGGCCAGAAACAGGTAACTATAAATGCCCGCTGAAAGCTGGCGGATGTAGCCGGCGCGTAGCAGCAGCTGGTGGCTGGCGACCTCGGCTTCGGCCGGCGTGTCGCGCAGGGTAGGGATGTGCAACCTGCTCCACAGCATAGGCTTGAAAAAAGATTTCCAATTCTAGCACGGTGCTGGAGCCGGACCGGCGCCGGGCCGCCGCGGCCGCGGAGGGTTTTTCCCGCGCGTTGCAGCGGATTGGCGTAAGCCTGGGATGGTACGGGTGCGCTCGTTTACGTTTTTCCCGCGCGTTGCGCGGATTGGCGCGAAGCTCGGCGGTTCTACCGAGTTCGCCTCTAGTTTTTCCCGCGCATTGCGTGGATGCGGTATCACGGGGACACGGTAGGGCGCCGACCGGTCTCGTGGCGGCGGTTCCGGGTGGTTCGTCGCGCCGGCTCGTGCGGCGCATGTCGGCGTGGGGGGATGGCCGACGAACGGTCGACACCCGCGATATCCGCCGCCGTTTCAGCCGAGGGCTTGGCGGGCGCGGTCGAGCAGGATTTGGGCGAGCGCGGGGTGACCATCGAGCGGCGGCGTGGCCAGGAATTCGACACCGGGAAATTGGCGGGCGGTGTTTTCGACGAGCTTGGGGAGGTCGCGTTCCAGGTGCAGGCCCAGGGTCAGGAAATAGGGGATCACCACGATGCGGCGGACTCCGGCGGCGGCCAGGCGGGCGGCCGCACCGGGGAGATCGGGCCGGCCGAGTTCCAGGAAAGCGGTCTCCACGTGCTCGTACGGTCCCAGCGGGCGCAACATAACGGAGACCACGTCGCGGACGGCCTGGTTGGCCGATTCGATGCGGGAGCCGTGCGCAAAAACGATGATGCCGGTTTTCAAGCGCTGCCGTTGATGTAGGCTCGCATGTGGTGCAATTCCTCGGTTTTCAAAGCCAGCTCGTAATGCATCAGGTCGCGCATGGAGAGGAAGGCGACTACCCGGGACCCGCGAGTGACAGGCAGGTGCCGGCATTTGTTGGACTCCATGGCCTGGAGGGCGTCTTCCACGCTGGCGTTTTCGTCAATGGTGGCGAGGGCTTTGGTCATCACCTCGCGTACGGGGGTTTGGTCGGGATCGAGCCTCTCGAGCACTACCCTTTTCATGAGGTCGCGTTCGCTGAACAACCCGCGAAGCTGGCCTTGGTTGAGTACCAGGATTGCTCCTACATGGAGATCCGTCATTTGCCGGGCCACCTCGGCCACGGTCTGATCCTCTTCCACGTGGAAGAGTTCGCGATTGCGGACGATATCTTGGACTCGGGACATTACACCCCTCCCCGATCAGGGCCAAAATATATCACAAAAACGAACCCATTCCCAGATCAGAATTAGACATAATTAGACCATGGCGCAGGGGTTGCGGTTTGAATGCCAGAGGGGTTGTACGGATTGTTGCACTCAAAAGGGCTTCGTGTACCTGAACGAGGCGGATATCGTCCGGGCGGCGGCCTTCGTGGGGATGAGCGAGGGGGAATTCGAGCGCCGCTACGTTTACCGGACCCGGAGGAAGATGCGGCTGCGGGTGGCGAAACACGCGCACTGCCATTTTCTGGAGGAGGGCGGCTGCGGCATCCATCCAGCTAAACCGTTGCAGTGCCGGACTTTCCCGTTCTGGCCGGAGTTGGTGGAGAGCGCCCGCGAATGGAAGCGCGCCCGAGGGCGTTGTCCGGGGATTGGAAAGGGCCCGCTAATCCAGTTAGAAGTGGCGCGGGCGTCAGCCCGTGAAATGCTGGAGGGGCTGCCGGAATTGTACCAAGGGTAGCGCGTACGCCTCGCCGGCGTCCGGGTTCTATTCCTGCGCCGGAGCCTGTTGCTCAATTTCGCGCCAGGCGCTGATTTTGAGCCGCCGGCACACCCAGCACAACGCCTCGGCGCCGGTGCCCGAGGTCTCCCCGCCACATACGGAACACTTGCCGGTCTTCTTCAAACGATCCGTAGAGATGGATCGCCTGGCCTGCTCCAACAGCTCGGCAGGTACGACCGGCTCCCCTTTAGGCTGCAGCTTGCGTTTCATACGCCCCCAGTCCTTTCCACTATGCCAGAAACCGCCGTCCCGAACAACCCTATCCTTAGTGGGAATCGTCGGGAAGGTACCCGGTACGGCCCTTCGTCCCTCCCGTCAGCCGTCCGACATCCGGTGGCCGGTCAGGCGGCTTCGGGAATCTGTATCACCACGGCCACATCCAGTGACGATGAGCAACGCGGGCAGCGCTGTCCACGCGCCACGCGCGGGTACTTCCCCCGAAGATCGATATTGGCGGGCACCGTGTGGGTACAAATCGGACAGTGAGCCTGTCCCCGCAGTTGGTTCTCAGTGAGTGCTTTCATGACTCTTTCCTCACTCCATCGGACGAAATTACCTATGCACGGGTTGTACCAAAATTCGTAAAGATTCTTAAATCCGGGATGGACCGAAGCGAACCGTGCTTCGGGCGGTCGAGTGCTACGCTGGAAGCTATGGTTCAGCCGCCCGCTCCCAAGATCCAGTTGCTGCGCTCCCCGGAATATCGTGAGAATTACGCCAACAGCGTCCAGATCCGGATGAATCTGTGGGACTTCATGCTGCTGTTCGGCCGCGTGGATCAAACCGCCCCGGATAACGTGGCGATCAATAACTTTCAAGCCGTGTACGTGAGTCCCCAGCAGGCCAAAGCGCTGCTGAACATTTTGCAGCAGAACGTCACGCAATATGAAGCGGCGTTCGGCGAGATCAAGCTGGAGCCACAAACCCAAGGTGGCAGCGTACAGTAAGCCCGCAGCGGAGGCCTGGCGTACCCAGCGCCGAGCGACGCGTCGGGGCTCCTATTTCATTTTCCTGGGGGTCTTCGCCATGGTGGTTTTTGTGAGCCACCTGTGGGCCCTGACCCTGCCGTACTTCTGGGACGAAGCCGGGCAGTTCGTTCCGGCGGCACTGGACCTGCTGCACGGCGCCTGGATTCCACACTCCGCCCCGCCGACAATTCATCCTCCGGCCTTGATGGCCTACCTGGCGCTATGGTGGAAAGTGGCCGGCTTCCATCCGGCCGTTACGCGATCGGCCATGCTGCTGCTGGCTGCCGGAGCGGTTCTGGCGTCATTTCTGCTGGCCATCGAGTTGTCGCGCGAGGTGCGCGGCGTGCCGGCCTTCCTGGTGGCCGCGCTGGTGTGCGCCTGCCCGGTCTTCTTCGCACAGTCGGCCATGGCCCAGTTGGATATGCCGGCCATGCTCTTCACCACCCTGGCGCTGCTGCTGTTCTTGCAGGAGCGGCTGGTCCCGGCTGTGGCGGCCTGCACGGTGCTGGTGCTGGTGAAGGAGACCGGCGCGGTGATTCCGCTGGTCTTCCTGCTCTGGCTGGTACGGGAAGGGCGCCGCCGCGAGGCCGCTTTGTTCCTGGGGCCGCTGGTCCCCCTGGGGCTCTGGGTGGTGGCGCTACACCACGCGACCGGCCACTGGATGGGGAGCGCCGCCTTCCTCGATTACAACCTGGTTTATCCGCTGCACCCCTGGCGTTTTGCGATCGCGCTGGCGCGACGGATGTACTACCTGCTGTTCGCCAACTTCCACTGGATGGGGACGCAGGCCATCCTGTTGGCGTGGCGCACCACGCGCCTGTTCCGCAGCCGTTCGTGGCGGATCGCGATATGGGTGGCGGCGGCGCACGTCTTCACTGTGACGCTGCTGGGCGGCGCGGTGCTGGAGCGCTACCTGCTGCCGGTGATGCCGATTCTGTACACCGCCATGGTGGCGGGGTTGATGCTGTTGCGGATGCGCCCGCGCGTGGTGTGCTGCGCGATCCTGTTTCTGGGGGTGGCGGCGGGAAACGCCATCAACCCGCCTTACCCGTTTCCTTATGAAGACAACCTGGCTTTCAGCGACTTTGTCCGCCTGCACCAGGAGGCGGCCGGGTTTCTGACGAGAGGCTTCCCGGGCGCGCGGATCGCCACCGCCTGGCCCATGTCCGCCGAACTGCTGCACCCGGAACTGGGCTATGTGGCTCATCCTTTGCGCATCGAGCGCATGGCGGACTTTTCCGTGGATACAATGCAGTCCCTGGACTGGAAACGCGTGGATGTGGTGGTGGTGTACTCCCGGCGATGGGACCCGCGGCTCAACCCGATGCACTGGGCGCCCATCGAACGGTTCTGGCGGCATTTTTCGCGGTATGTTCCGGACGCCAACGGCGCCCAGGTCTTCAGCCTTCTGCCATACCCGGACCTGGCGCACTTCGAACGGGGCGGCCAGTGGGTGGACGTGTATGTCAACCCGGCCATCCGGCGGGATGCGTTGGATCCGGCCGGGGAACGGTGAAGGAATGACGCGGCTACCGCATCTCCCGCCAGGCCGGAGGGTCGGGCGGGAGGTGGGAACCGCAACGGCACAGATACTCACGGAGGACGATCATTTTGTGATCGAGGTCCGCGGCGCACGGGCCGGCGGTGCCATATTCGACGGGACACGAGGGATCACCGGAGGGCCCGGTGGGCGCCTCCGCGCCCTGCTCCAGGATGCGCGCGCCCTGAAACCCGGCCAGGAATTGCAGCTCGTCGGCCGATAGACCCGCCAGAAACTTGCGGAGTCCTGTCCTGGTATCTTCACCGGCACAGGAAACAAGAGCGGCTACCAGCGTGCGTCGCACGGCGGACCTCCTGGTGATCGGGCTTTCACGGGATCTGAGGCGTATTATGGCGAAACCAAGACCCGTGCGCAAGGGCCGGTCAGGGCGCTGCATGGCGCGGCATGGCGCGGCGCTAAATGCGGCCCAGAAGCAGTAGCACTACCAGGATCAGGACCACCAGGCCCAGGCCGCCGCTGGGATAATATCCCCAGCCGGTGCTATAGGGCCAGAAAGGCACGGCGCCAAAGAATAATACAATCAGCAGAATAAGAAGCCAAATCATAATCTGTATCCTCCTGCCGGATAATGGGCAAACCGGCAACCGTTGTGGCGGGCAGCACGCGGGGCGGGGAAGTGCGGCCCGGCGGACACTCCGACAGGCGCGGGGGTGCGCCGGCAGGGGCTTCGCGCCACATAAAAAATTCCGATTTCCCCCATAGAAACTTCAGTTTGGAAACCCGGGAAGGGCGGAGAGACACTAATTGGATAGACTTTCCTAAGGTCCCCGAAAAATGACTTCGAGAATCAAGCTCCGTACGCTTGTTTTGTGTTTGCTCCCTGCCACCATGCTGGCGCAGGATGTTTCTTCGCGGCTGGCGGCCGTTGAAGCCGCGGCAAAATCGGCCCAGAGCGCGGGCGATAACGCCTGGATGCTGGTGAGCGCAGCCCTGGTGCTGATGATGACCGGTCCGGGCCTGGCGTTGTTTTACGGCGGCCTGGTGCGCCGCAAAAATGTCCTTGGAACCATGATGCAGAGCTTCATCCTGATGGCGGTGGTGACGGTGATCTGGGCGCTGGTGGGCTACAGCCTGGCGTTCGGCGGATCGGGGCCGTTTTTGGGCGACCTGCGCTTTGCGCTGCTGAACAACGTGGGCAGCGCGCCCAACCCGGACTACGCCGGGACCATTCCGCAGCAGACCTTCATGGTTTACCAGTTGATGTTCGCCATCATCACCCCGGCGCTGATTTCGGGAGCTTTCGCGGAACGCATGAAATTCAGCGCCATGCTGCTGTTTATGACTCTCTGGAGCCTGGTGGTCTACTTCCCCATGGCGCACATGGTGTGGGGAAAGGGAGGGCTTCTGAATGCGGCGCTGGGCGGGACGGTCCCGTGCTTCGACTTTGCCGGCGGCACGGTGGTGCACATCACCTCGGGAGTTTCTGCGCTGGTGTGCGCGCTGTACCTGGGTAAGCGGCTGGGCTATCCGGCCACGGCCACGAAGCCCCACAACCTGGTCATCAGCTTTATCGGAGCCTGCCTTTTGTGGGTGGGATGGTTCGGGTTCAACGCGGGTAGTGCGCTGGCCGCCTCTCCACTGGCCACCAGCGCTTTCGTGGCGACGCATTTTGGAGCGGCGGCGGCGGCCCTCGGATGGGTAGCCGCGGAGTGGCTGGTGACAGGCAAGCCCAGCGTGTTAGGGGGCATCTCGGGGTGCGTGGCCGGGTTGGTGGCGATCACGCCGGCCTCAGGTTTCGTCAAGCCGTTTCCGGCTCTGCTGATCGGCCTCACGGCGGGGGTGGTGTGCTACGGGATGGTCACGGTGGTGAAAAAGCGGTTCGGTTACGATGACGCGCTGGACGCTTTCGGGGTGCACGGAGCGGGCGGCACGCTGGGGGCGCTGCTGACGGGCGTTTTCGCCACCAGCCAGGTGAACGATAATTTCAAGGATTCCGCCGGACGGACGCTGCCCCTGGGGCTGGTGGATGGGCACCCCGGGCAGGTGCTCAATCAACTGGCAGGATGCGCGATTGCGTGGACCCTGGCGATCGTGGGTACGCTCATCATTCTCTGGGTCTGCGACCGGTTGATCGGCCTGCGGGTGCGGCAGGAAGACGAAATTGAGGGCCTCGACTACAGTATGCACGGGGAGGAAGGGTATATCTTCGAGCAGTAGCGTAGGATAAGCCTTAGGACAAGCCCTATGAAGAAAATCGAGGCCATTATCCAGCCGTTCAAGCTGGACGAGGTAAAGGAAGCGCTGAAGGCCATCGGGATCGATGGCATGACCATCAGCGACGTGCGCGGGCACGGACGCCAGAAGGGCCACAAGGAGGTTTACCGGGGCCAGGAATACAACGTGGATCTGCTGCCCAAGATCAAGCTGGAGATGGTGGTGCCGGGGGACCGGTATGAGGAAGTGGTGCGGGCGCTCTCGGCGGCGGCGCGCACGGGAAAAATCGGGGATGGCAAAATCTTCGTCTATGACGTAGCGGAAGCCGTCCGCATCCGGAACGACGATCGTGGCGACGCAGCCCTCTAACACGCGCAACGTTTTTCTGGCCACCGGGGACGCCATGACGGTGCTGGCGGAGCGTACTGCCCAGGTGGACCGGACGGTGACCGAGGCGGCGGGCGCCTGGCTGTTTCCGGCGCTGCCGTCGGGGCTGGCGCTGGTGGCGGTGGGCGGATACGGGCGGCGCCAACTGTTCCCCTATTCGGATATCGACCTGCTGCTGCTGGTGGAAGAGGAGCGCCTCGCCCTGGACCGCAAGGAAGCCATATCGGCCTTCCTGCAGAAGCTGTGGGATAGCGGGTTGCGGATGAGCCACTCGGTGCGCACGCCCGCGGAGTGCGCGGAGATACACGACCACAACACCGAGCTGAACGTGAGCCTGCTGGACCAGCGGTACCTGGCGGGCGACCGGGCGTTATACGCCGATGTGGCGCGGCGCATGCCGAAATTCGTGGCCGGTAACCGCCAGGCGCTGGTGGAGAACCTGGCGCGGTTGACGCGCGAACGCCACGCCAGGTACGCCAATACGATTTATCACCTGGAACCCAACGTCAAGGAGACGCCGGGCGGGCTGCGGGACTATCAACTGGTGTGCTGGCTGGAAGCCATCGCGCCGGCCGGCGGCATGCGGCTGGCGGCCGGGGAGCCGGCTCCGGAACTGCAGGGGGCCATGCGCTTCCTGGCGCGGCTGCGCTGCTACCTGCACGTGGAATCGGGGCGCGACAACAACATTCTGTCGTTCGAGGCCCAGGACGCCCTGGCGGACCACTGGGGGCAGAGCGACCCGGCGCAATGGATGCGCCAGTATTATCGCCATTCCCGGACCATTTTTCGCGCCGCCCTGCGGCAATTGGAGGCCCATGAAGCACAATCGAGTTCGCTGTTCGCGCAGTTCCGCGACTGGCGGTCCCGCTTGGCAAACGCCGATTTCAGTGTGCACCGCGATCGCGCGCATTTCCGGTCGCCCCAACAACTGGAAATGGACCCCGAGCTGGTGCTGCGGATGTTCGAGTTTGTGGCCCGGCACGGCGTGGCGCTCTCGGCGGAAGCGGAACAGCAGATCGAAGCTCGCATGGCGGGGCTACGCGCACACTTTCGCGCTCCGCAGGCGGTATGGCCCGTTCTGAACCGGGTGTTTTCGCTCCCGCACGCCCCGCTGGCGGCACGGCAGATGCACGAGACCGGCGTGCTGGGGGCGCTCTTCCCGGAGATGGAGAGCATCGAGTGCCTGGTGGTGCGGGACTTCTTCCACCGCTACACGGTGGATGAGCACTCGCTGGTGGCCATCGAGAAACTCTGGGGAGTGGCAGCGCCGCAGTATCGCGATCTGCTGGAGGAGGTGAAGGAGCCGGGCGTGCTGCTGATGGCGCTGCTGTTCCACGATGCCGGCAAGGGACTGCCGCACTCGCCGCCGGTGGATGGCTCAGTGCGCCTGGCGGCGGCGGCCCTGGAGCGCATCCGCATGCCACTGGCGGAACGTGATACCGTGCGGTTCCTGATCGAGCGGCACCTGGATCTGTCGGCGGCCATGCAGTCGCGCGATGTGTTCGATCCGCCGACCATCCGCGAAGTGGCCCGGCTGGTGGCCACCGTGGAACGCCTGAAGGCGCTGACGTTGATCACCTATGCCGACATCAGCGCGGTGAATCCCACGGTGATGACGTCCTGGCGGGCGCAGCAACTCTGGCAGCTCTACACCATGGTGTACAACGAGCTGACGCGGGAGTTGGAGAGCGACCGGATTGCGGCCGGGCCGGCGCCGCTGGAGAACTCCGGGCCGGAGCGGGCGGCGTTTCTGGAGGGTTTTCCGACGCGCTATCTGCGCACCCACACGGACGCGGAGATGGAAGCCCACATGGCGTTGCGCGACCGCAGCCGGGCTCGCGGCGTAGCGGTGGAAGTGGAGCGCGTGGATTCGGCCTGGCGGCTCACCCTGGTGGCCGGCGACCGGCCGGGCCTGTTCGCCTCGGTGGCCGGGACGCTCTCCGGATTCGGCATGAACATTCTGAAGGCCGAGGCGTTTTCCAACCGCCGCGGGCTGGTGCTGGACACCTTCACCTTTGCCGACCCGCATCGCACGCTGGAGCTGAATCCCAGCGAAGTGGAGCGCCTGCGCACGTTCACGGAAAAGGTGATCCTGCACAAGACCGATGTGCGCGAACTCCTGCGCCACCGTCCCAAGCCCAAGCTGCCGAGCCGCAAGGCGGGCATCGAAACGCGGGTTTCCTTCGATTCGGAAGCCGGGGCCACCGCCACGCTGGTGGAGATTGTGGCCCAGGACCGGCCCGGGCTGCTGTACGACCTGGCCTCGGCGATGTCGCTGAACGGGTGCAACATCGAGGTGGTGCTGATCGACACGCAGGCGCACAAAGCCATTGACGTGTTTTACGTGACGGCCGAGGGGAAGAAACTGGGGGCGGGGAAGCTGGAGATTCTCAAGGAGGCTTTGGAGCGCGCCTGCCAGGCGGGGTAGGGGCGCGCCCGCCAGGCGCGAGTACGATAACCTGAAGGTATTCACCCGAACGGAGGAAGCACCATGCTGCGCCGCCGATTTCTGCAGACGATGACCGCCGCCGCGGCTACGGCCGCCGCACCCGCGGCGCCCCCGCCGGCGGCCGATGCCACGCCCATCAAGCTGGGGTTCGATACCTATTCCCTCCGCGCGTTCCAATGGAAGGCTCCGCAGTTGCTCGAATACGCCGCCGGCCTCAAGCTGGATACCATCCAATTCTCCGACCTGGCGGATTACGAGAGCCACGAAAAGGGCTACCTCGAAAAGATCAAGGACCAGGCCGCGCGGCTGAATATCGCGGTGGATGGCGGCATGGGCTGCGTCTGCCCGTCCAGCAAAGCCTTCCGCGCCAACGGGCTGCCGCCGCGGGAACGCCTGCTGGAAGGCCTGCGCATCACTCACGATGTGGGCGCCAAAGCGATGCGCTGCTACATGGGAACCAGCGCCGACCGCATCGGACCGCCGGGAATCGAAGCCCACATGGAGAACACCATCAAGCTGTTCCAATCGGTGCGGAACCAGGCGCTGGATTTCGGCGTCAAGATCGCGCTCGAAAATCACTCCGGCGACATGCAGGCGCGCGAGGTCAAAACCATCATCGAGGAATCGGGCAAGGACTTCGTGGGGTCTAACCTCGATACCGGCAACCCCATCTGGGTGGTGGAGGATCCGTTCGTCACGCTGGAAACCCTGGCGCCTTACGTGGTCACTTCACATATGCGCGATTCGGCGGTCTTCGAAACGGCCGACGGCGCGGCCGGTCAATGGGTGGCGATGGGCGACGGCAACATCGATTATGTGAAGTTCGTGGCCGAATTCCGCCGGTTGTGCCCTCATTCGGCGATGCACCTGGAGATCATCACCGGGCGTCCTCCCACGCCCCTGCCGTACCTGCGGGGCGATTTCTGGAAGCTCTATCCCAAAATGCCGGCCTGGGAGTTCGCGCGTTTTGTAGCGCTGGCAAAGAGCGGCCATCCCTTCATGGGCGCCATGGTGGTGGAAGATACTCCCGGGCGGCATCCCGAAATCATGACCGCCGCGCTCAAGGAGCAGCAACGCATCGACCTGGAACGCAGCTTCGAGTATTGCAAGCGGAAGCTCAACGTGGGAATTAACTGGCGCGCATGACAACGCGGCGTGCCGTTTGGCTGGCGGCGCCGCTGGCCCTGGTGCTGGGCGCCGGCTGCTCGCGTGCGCCGGTCACGCTTACCGTATCGGTGGCGGCCAGCCTCCAGAACTCCCTCGCCCAATTGGCGCCTGTCTACCAGAAAGCGCACCCCGCGATGAAGCTGGCTTTCAATTACGGCGGTTCGGGAATGCTCGAGCAGCAGATTGAAAACGGGGCTCCCGCGGACGTGTTCATTTCCGCTGCGCCCGGACCCATGGACAAGCTGGCCGCCGCGGGTCTCATCGACGGCGCCACGCGCCGGGACCTGCTGCGCAACTCGATCGTGCTGATCGCGCCCGCCGACCGCGCGTTGCCCGCCTCTTTCCAGGACCTGGCCCGGCCGGAGGTGAAGCTGATCGGGCTGGGCGATCCCGCCAGCGTGCCGGCGGGCGAGTACGGGCGCCAGGTGCTCGAACACCTGAACCTGCTCGACGCTGTGCGATCCAAGCTGGTGCTGGCCAAGGATGTGGAGCAGGTGCTGAAGTACGTCGAAACCGGCAACGCCGACGCCGGAATCGTGTACTCCACCGACGCGCGCCAGTCGGCACAGGCGAGGGTGGCCGCGGTGGCTCCCGAATCCAGCCACCGGCCGGTGATCTACCCGGCGGCGGTGGTCAAAGCCAGCAGGGCACCGGAGGCGGCGCGCGAGTTTCTGGACTTTTTGACGCGTCCGGAGGCGGCCCGCGTCTTCGCGGCGCGCGGATTCCTGGTCCGCGGCTATACCTCGGCCGTTCCCTGATGCCCGCCGACCTTTCGCCGCTGTGGATCTCGCTGCGCACGTCGGTGGTCTCCACGGCGCTGGCGTTTGTCACCGGCATCGCCGCGGCGCGGCTGGTGAGCGGTTATCGCGGACGCGCCCGCGGCCTCCTGGATGGCGTGCTGATTCTGCCGCTGGTGCTGCCTCCCACGGTGGTCGGATTTTTCCTGCTGCTGCTCTTCGGGCGGCGAAGCTGGATCGGGCAGATCCTCGCCCAGGCGGGTATCGCCCTGGCGTTTTCCTGGCCCGCTACGGTGATTGCCGCCGCGGTGGTGGCGTTTCCGCTGATGTACCGGACCACCCTGGGCGCGTTCGAACAGGTGAATCCGAACCTGCTGGACGCGGCGCGCACGCTGGGAGCGGGCGAGTGGCGCACTTTCCGGCGAGTGCTGCTGCCGCTGGCCTGGCCGGGCGTGATGGCCGGCACGGTGCTGGCCTTCGCCCGCGCGCTGGGCGAGTTCGGCGCAACCCTCATGCTGGCCGGTAATATTCCGGGACGAACCCAAACCATGCCGCTGGCGGTGTTCTTCGCGGCCGAAGGCGGCGATAACAGCCGTGCGGTGGCCTGGGTGGCCACCATGGTGGCGCTGTCGCTGGGAGGCATTGCCGCGATGAATCATTGGCGCGCCGCGGGTCCGCTTCCAGGGATGCCTTTTGGTTCGGGCTCCGATGCGAGCGTGGCCCAGGAGGCGCCCGGCCAGGGAGCGGACCTCGCGGCCGTACCGCTTGCCCCCGCGCGGCGGGATGCCCTGGCGCGGCGGGAGCAGCCCCCCGGCGCATGCGGCGAACTCGCTGCTGAGATCCACAAGACGTTGCCCGGCTTCCAGTTAAGCGTGAGGCTGGAGGCGCGCGGCGGGGTGTTGGGGCTACTGGGGGCATCCGGCTCCGGGAAAAGCCTGACGCTGCGTTCGATCTGCGGCCTGGAAACCCTCCGCAAGGGCCGCATCGTGCTCAACGGACGCGTGCTGTTCGACTCCCGCGAGGGTATCCGCCTGCGCCCGGCCGAACGCCGCGTGGGTATGGTGTTTCAGGATTACGCGCTCTTTCCGCATCTCACCGTGGCGCAGAACATCGCATTCGGCCTGGCTCACCAGCCGGCCGAGGAGCGGGCCCGGCGGGTGGGGGAGTGGGCGCGGCTGGCCGGAATTGCCCCGCTCCTCGATCGCCGCCCGGCCGAGCTTTCCGGAGGCCAGCGCCAACGCGTGGCACTCGCCCGAGCCTTGGCTATGGAGCCCGAAGCGCTTCTCCTCGACGAGCCTTTTTCGGCCCTCGATACCCACCTGCGCCACCAGCTCGAAGAGCAGATGCGGCAAATCCTGGCCGGTTTCGGCGGGGTCACGATTTTCGTCACCCACGACCGTAATGAAGCCTACCGCATGGCGGATCAGTTGGTGGCCCTGGCCTCCGGGAGGGTAGCCGCCAGCGGAACCCGGCAGGAACTCTTCGAACGGCCGGGATCGGTCGAAGTGGCCCGTCTGACCGGCTGCAAGAACATAGCGCCGCTGCGCGTGGTGGGTCCCGGGCGGATTCAGGTGGACGACTGGAACTGCCGCTTGCGCGTGGCCGGTCCGCTGATCGGAATGACGCACGTGGGCATTCGTGCGCACGACGTGCAATTTGTGGATGGCCCGGAAGGCGAAAATACCTTCCCCTGCTGGCTGGCCGGCTGGCTGGATTCCCCCTTCGAGACTACCCTCTATCTGCGGCTGGGGCAGGCGCCCGAACCGGGCGACCCTCCACGGCTGGAAGCGGATATGCCGCGCGACGCCTGGGCCGCGCTGCGAGCCAGATCCCAGCCGTGGCACGTGCGGCTGGAACCGGGAAGCCTGCTGTTACTGGTGGCAGGGCAGCAGAACCCCGGCGAGCATTCGTAACTACCGGTCCGCCCGGCTGTTTGTCCAGACTCTTCAGGGCCGCCCTGGCAAGCTTAGACGCGTGGTTTATGCAGTTTCTTACAGTGGTCGATTGAGTGCTCCTTTGAACGGGAACCGTATGGGTTGTAACGCCCAATCCGCGTTTGGCGAACGCTGAAACGGTACTCGATGCACGATCCTTCTGAAGCTCCGAACCCGATTCGCCCGGAAACCCGGCGGCAGGCCCTGTTACCTCCCGGCGAGCAGGCGGCTCTTCTTCCAGCCGGCCAGACCTCGGAAACGAAACGCCCGCGGCGCCGCCGGTGGCCCTGGGTGGCGGGAGCGGCTTTGGTGTTGCTGGCCCTTTTTCTGTGGTTGACTTCAGGCAAGCCCGGATCGCCGGCTGGAAAGGGAATGCCCAGCAGCAAGCAGCAAGCCGGCGCGGCCATTACCGTTGGCCAAACCACCACCGGGAACATGAATATCTACGTCGATGCACTGGGCACCGTCACCCCTACCTACACGGTTACCTTGTACAGCCAGATCACCGGCCAGGTGGTGGCCGTACACTACCGCGAAGGGCAGATGGTCAACAAGGGCGATCCGCTCATCGACATCGACCCGCGCCCTTACCAGGCGATGTTGACGCAGGCCGAAGGAACCCTGGAGCACGATCAGGGTCTGCTGGAGGAAGCGCGCATGGACCTCGCGCGCTACCAGGCGGCCTGGGCCCGCAACGCCATTCCCCGGCAACAACTGGAAGATCAGGAAAAGGTGGTGACGCAGGACGAGGGTGCGGTGAAGGCGGACCAGGGCACGGTGGATTACGATAAGGTGGAACTATCCTACTGCCACATCACCTCTCCCATCACCGGGCGGGTTGGGCTGCGCCTGGTAGACCCGGGGAACACGGTTTTCGCGGGCAGTTCTTCCACCCTGGTGGTGGTCACCCAACTCCAGCCGATCACGGTGGTGTTCGACGTATCGGAAGACGATCTGCCGCAGGTCCAGGCGCAGTTGCACGGCAGGCAAGCTCTGGAGGTGGATGCCTTCGACCGCTCGAACGAAAAGCAGATCGAAGCCGGCAAACTCACTTCGCTGGACAACGAAGTAGATACCTCGACTGGAACCATCAAGTTCCGCGCGGATTTCCCCAACCGGAAGCTGGATCTCTTCCCCAACCAGTTTGTGAACGCGCGGCTGCTCTTGAGAACGCTGCGCCAAGTCACCCTGGTTCCCTCGGCGGCGGTACAGCACAACGGAACCGAAGCGTTCGTATACATTGTCGGCGCCGGCAACAAAGTCACTGTTCAGGCGGTCACGGTTCTGAACAGCACCGATGAGCAAAGCGCCGTCCAGGGTCTGAATTCGGGGGTCACTGTGGCGACCAGCGGCTTCGACCGCCTGGAGAACGGCGTCACGGTAAGCGTTCGCGGCCAGCCAAGCCAGCCGAACAATCCGGGCCGCGGCAGTAGCCAATCGCCTGGCGGCAAAGCATCGCCATGAACCCCTCGCGGCCATTCATTCTCCGTCCGGTGGCGACGGCGCTGCTGATGGCGGCGCTCTTTCTGGCCGGCGCAGTGGCATTCTTCCAACTCCCGGTGTCGGCGCTTCCCGAAGTGGATTACCCGACCATGCAGGTGCTCACTTTCTACCCGGGCGCGAGCCCCGATGTGGTGGCTTCCGCCGTGACGGCTCCCCTGGAACGGCAGTTCGGCGAAGTCGCCGGTCTGGCCCAGATGACTTCCACCAGCGCCGGCGGCGTCTCCGTGATCGTCATGGAGTTCCAACTCAGTTTGAACATCGATGTCGCCGAGCAGGAGGTTCAGGCCGCCATCAACGCCGCGCAAAGTTACCTGCCCGCCAATCTGCCCACCCCTCCGATCTACAGCAAATCCAATCCCGCCGACGCGCCGGTCCTGACCCTGGCCCTCACCTCCACCGAGATGGCGCTCTCCCAGGTCGAGGACCTGGCGGACACGCGTCTCGCTCCCAAGATCTCCCAGATCTCCGGAGTGGGCCTGGTGAGCATCTCCGGCGGCCAGAAGCCGGCCGTGCGCATCCAGGCGAACCCCACGGCATTATCCTCCTACGGCATCAATCTGGAAGACTTGCGCACGGCGCTGACCGGCAACAGCGTCAACTCGGCGAAAGGAAACTTCGACGGCCCGGCGCAGGATTACACCATTAACGCCAACGACCAGTTGCTGACGAGCGCCGATTACAAGTCGGTGGTGGTGGCCTATCGCAACGGCGCTCCAGTGATGCTCACCGACGTTGCCCATGTGGTGGACGGGGTCGAGAACAACAAGCTGGCCGCCTGGATGGACCAGACCCCGGCCGTCATTCTGAACATTCAGCGGCAACCCGGAGCCAACACCATCACGGTGGTGGATAACATCGAGAAACTCCTGCCGCAGTTGGAAACCTCGCTTCCGAGAGCCGTGCATGTACAAATCGTGACGGACCGCACCACCGCGATTCGCGCCTCGGTGAAAGATGTCGAGTTCGAGCTGATGCTGACCATCGGGCTGGTGGTGATGGTGATCTTCTTGTTCCTGCGCAGCCTGCGGGCCACCATCATCCCCAGCGTAGCGGTGCCGCTCTCGCTGGTCGGCACGTTCGCGGTGATGTACCTGGCGGGCTACAGCCTCAACAATCTCACCATGATGGCGCTGACCATCTCCACCGGATTTGTGGTGGATGACGCCATCGTGATGATCGAAAACATCTCGCGCTACATCGAGGAGGGGGAAGGCCCGCTGGAAGCGGCTTTGAAGGGCGCCGAACAGATCGGGTTTACGATTCTCTCCCTGACCGTCTCGTTGATCGCGGTGCTGATTCCGCTGCTCTTCATGGGAGATATCGCCGGCCGGCTGTTCCGGCAGTTCGCGGTCACGCTGGCGGTGACCATTGTTCTTTCGGCGGCGGTTTCCCTCACCCTCACCCCAATGATGTCCGCGCGCCTGCTGCGATACACGCCTCCCGAAAGGCAGGGACGCTTCTACCGGGCCTCGGAGGTCGCCTTCCAAAAAATCATCGCCTTCTACGGGCGCACGCTCCAGTTTGTTCTGCGCTTCCAAACCGTCACCCTGCTGGTTGCGGCCGGGACCCTCGCGCTCACGGTGATCCTTTACATCACCGTCCCCAAAGGTTTCTTTCCGACCCAGGATACCGGTATCATCCAGGGCATTTCGCAGGCATCCGCCTCCACCTCCTTCGAATCCATGACGCGCATGCAGCAGGAACTGGGGAAGGTTCTGCTGGCCGACCCCGCCGTGGACAGCCTGTCCTCCTTCATTGGAGCCGACGGGACCAATACGACCCTCAACAGCGGCCGCATCCAGATCAATCTCAAGCCGCTCGAGGAGCGCGGCATTTCGGCCACCGAGGTGATCCGGCGGCTTTCGCCGAAGCTCGAAAAGGTGGAGGGTATCAAGCTCTTTATGCAGCCGGTGCAGGACCTGACGGTGGACGATCGGGTCACCCGCACCCAGTACCAATACACCCTCGAAGATCCCAACCAGAACGAGCTGAATGGCGTGGTTCACGACCTGACCGCGAAACTCAAGGGGCTGCCTCAACTGGCGGATGTGGCCACCGATCAGCAATTGGGCGGGCTGGCCACGGCACTCACCATCGATCGCGCTACGGCTTCGCGATTCGGCATCACCCCGGCAACCATCGACAATACCCTCTACGACGCCTTCGGGCAGCGCCAGATCAACACTCTGTACACCCAGTTGAATCAGTATCACGTGATTCTGGAGACCGAGCCCAAATTTCAGCTGCACCCGCAGAGGCTGCAGGATATCTACATCCAATCCTCCGCCACCAGCGCCACTTCCTCGACGGCGGTATCGCAAACCGCGGGTTCGTCTTCGGGAGCCGGCGCCGGAACGGCCGCCAGCGCGAATACCCTGTTGACTCCTTCTTCGACCGCCGGCCTTTCCACTCCTTCTTCGGCGACATCGGCCCTATCTTCCAGCAACACGACCTCGGCGCTCAGCAGCGTGAATTCCACCTCGGCGCTGGCGTCGTCCTTCACGGCCAATGCGGGCGGCAACGTGTTGTCGAGCAGCAGCGCGTCGGGCAGCATTTCTTCCAGCGCCAACACATCGCTGGCCGGAACTTCCCGGTCGCTTACCACGGCCGGCGGTGGGGGATCTTCGAGTGCGGGTGGGTCCGGGAGCACCTCTTCCGCCGGCATCCTGCAAACCCCCGTTCCGCTGAGCGCCATGACCCATTTTCAGACCCAAAGCGAAGCGCTTTCGATCGCTCATCAAGGGCAGTTTCCGGCGGTCACCATTTCGTTCAACCTGGGTCCGGGATATTCGCTCGGCCAAGCTCTGGATGCCATTAAGAAAGTCGTTGCGCAGGCGCATCTGCCGGCCAGCGTGATCGCCAATTACCAGGGAACCGCGGCGGCCTTCGAGGGGTCGCAAGCCAACGAAGGCCGCCTGATCCTGGCGGCCCTGATTACCGTCTACATCGTTTTGGGCGTGTTATACGAGAGTTACATCCATCCGATTACGATTCTCTCCACTTTGCCATCCGCGGGGGTGGGCGCGCTGCTGGCGCTGATGCTGTTCCACCTGGATCTCGACATCGTCTCGATTATCGGAATCATCCTGCTGATCGGCATCGTGAAAAAGAACGGCATCATGATGGTGGATTTCGCCCTGGAAGCCGAGCGGACCGGCGGGAAGAACTGCACCGACGCCATCTATGAAGCGTCGCTGCTGCGCTTCCGGCCGATCATGATGACCACCATGGCGGCGCTGCTCAGCGGCATTCCCCTGGCGTTCGGCACGGGCATCGGCTCGGAGCTGCGGAAGCCGCTGGGCGTGGCCATGGTCGGCGGATTGATCTTCAGCCAGGTGCTGACCTTGTACACCACTCCGGTGATCTACATTTTCTTCGACAAGATGGGGTCGCGGTTCGCGCGCCGGAGACGGAGCAACCCCAGCCCCAACCAACCCGGGACAGGGCCCGCATGAACCCGTCGCGCATCTTCATCGAACGACCCGTGGCCACTGCCTTGCTAACGGCAGCGGTGGCCCTGGCGGGGGCCATCGCCTACACGGTGCTGCCCGTGTCTCCCCTGCCGCAGGTGGATTTCCCCACGATTACGGTGGCGGCGGCGCTGCCGGGCGCCAGTCCGGACATCATGGCCTCTTCCATCGCCACCCCGCTGGAGCGGCAGTTCGGGAATGTCTCCGGGGTCACCGAGATGACCTCCTCCTCGACGCTGGGCACCACCGGCGTGACCCTCCAGTTCGACCTGAGCCGCGATATCAACGGAGCGGCCCGCGACGTGGAGGCCGGAATCAACGCGGCGCGCACCTATTTACCCGCTAATCTGCCGGCCAATCCGACCTATCGCGAGGTGAATCCGGCCGATTCTCCGATCCTCGTCCTGGGACTGCAATCGGACATCTATGACATTGCCCAACTTTACGACGAAGCATCCACGGTGATCGAACAGCGCATCTCCCAGATCTCCGGGGTGGGCGAGGTGCTGGCGGTGGGAGCGTCCCTGCCGGCGGTGCGCATCGAGCTCAACCCCACCCAACTGGCCAGCTACGGGATCAGCCTGGCCAGTTTGCAGCAACTGGTGGCGGGGCAGAACTCCAATCTCGCCAAGGGCCAGTTCTCCAACCGCGGAGTGACCACGGACATCGTCGCTAACGATCAGATCGCCAAAGCCGCCGACTATAAGCCGCTGGTGATTGGATACCACAACGGGGGCGTGGTCCGGCTATCCGACGTCGCCGACGTGATCGACTCCCAGCAATCCGTGCGGCAGGCCGGCTTTCTCAACGGCAAGCCTTCGGTGGACCTGCTGGTCTACCGGCAGCCGGGAGCCAACATCATCACCACCGTGGATGCGGTGAAGGCCGCCATGCCGTCGCTGCAGGCGACTATCCCGCGCGGCGAACACCTGGTCACCATTCTCGACCGCACCATCACCATTCGCGCGTCGGTCGCCGATATCGAACGAACCCTCCTGATTTCGGTCCTGCTGGTGGTGGGGGTGGTGTTCCTGTTTTTGCGCAACGGGCGCGCGACCTTCATCCCGGCCGTGGCCGTTCCAGTCTCCCTGATCGGAACCTGCGCGGTGATGTATTTGTGCGGTTTTTCGCTGGACAACCTGTCGCTGATGGCGCTGGCCATCGCCAGCGGTTTCGTGGTGGACGATGCCATCGTGGTGATGGAAAACATCACCCGGCATCTGGAAGCCGGCCTTACCCCGATCGAGGCCGCTCTCCTGGGCGCTCGCGAGATCGGCTTTACGGTCTTCTCCATCAGCGTCTCGCTGATCGCCGTGTTCATCCCCATCCTTCTCATGGGCGGTATCATCGGGCGCCTCTTCCGCGAGTTCGCCATTACCCTCTCCGCCGCGATCATGGTGTCGATGGTGGTCTCCCTCACGGCCACCTCGATGATGTGCTCGCGCGTGTTGATCCCGGAAAGGGAAATCCGGCACGGCCGCATGTATGCGTGGAGCGAGCGCGCCTTCAACCTCCTGCTGGGCGGATACCGCAGCAGCATCCACTGGGTGCTCGACCATCCCTTTCCGATTCTGGCCGTCTTTGTAATCACCTTGGGGCTGAACGTCTTTCTGATGGCCCGGATTCCGAAGGGGTTCTTCCCCTTGCAGGATACCGGGGCGGTGATGGGCGGAATGCAGGGTCCGCAGGACATGTCCTTCTACGCCATGGAGAAGGCCGTTGAGGAATCGGTGAATATCATCAAGGCCGACCCGGGCGTGGACAACGTGATGGGCTTCACGGGCGGGCGCGGCGCGACCAACACGGCGTTTGAATTTATCGCCCTGAAGCCTCTCGACGAACGCAAGTTGAGCGCCGAACAGATTATCAACCGGCTGCGGCCGAAACTGGCTCGCATCCCGGGCGCGGCCACGTTTTTGCAGCCCGTGCAGGACATCCGCATCGGCGGCCGCCAATCCAATGCCGCGTATCAGTATACGCTCCAGGCCGAGACCACCGCGGAGCTACAGAAGTACGGCCCCGAGTTACTGCAGCAGTTACAGCACACGCCCGGCTTCCAGGATGTGAATACAGACCAGCAGAACAACGGCCTGCAAGCTCTCCTGACGTACGACCGGCCCACGCTGGCGCGCCTGGGACTGACGCCACAAACCGTCGATACCACGTTGTACAACGCCTTTGGCCAGGCCGAAGTTTCCACCATCTACACCCAACTGAACCAATACTACGTGGTGATGGAAGTAGCGCCGAAATATTGGCAATCGCCGGACGGGTTGAAGGACGCGTACCTGGTCCAGAAAGCGGGCGGCGGCGAGATCCCGCTGGCTTCAATCGCCAAATACGCTCCCTCCACCTCGCCGCTGGCGGTGAACCATACGGGGCTGTTTCCCTCCGTAACCGTATCCTTCAATCTGGCGCCGGGCGTCTCGCTCGGCCAGGCGGCCGAGGATATCGACGCCATCCAGCAGAAACTCGGGATGCCTCATTCGGTGCACGGCGAGTTTTCCGGAACGCTCGAGGCCTTTCAGCAATCCCTGAATACCGAGCCTTTCCTGATCCTGACGGCGGTCCTGGCGGTCTATATCGTGCTGGGAATTCTGTATGAAAGCCTGGTGCACCCGCTCACCATCCTGTCCACGCTTCCGCCGGCCAGCGTGGGGGCTATCCTGGCGCTGTTGCTGACCCGCTCGGAGCTCGATGTGATGTCCGTCATCGGCATCATCCTGCTGATCGGCATCGTGAAAAAGAACGCCATCATGATGATCGACTTCGCCCTCAACGCCGAGCGGGTGGAAGGCAAGAACACGCGCGACGCCATCTTCGAGGCTTCCACCCTGCGCTTTCGCCCCATCATGATGACCACCATGGCGGCCCTCTTCGGCGCGGTTCCGCTGGCGGTCGGAACGGGTATGGGGTCCGAGTTGCGCCATCCGCTGGGGATCTCCATCATCGGCGGGCTGATCGTCAGCCAGGTTCTCACCCTCTATACCACTCCGGTCATTTACCTGTGCATGGACACCCTGCGGCTGAAACTGACCGGCGCGCGGCATCCGCACCCCCCCGCGCCGGAGGCGGCCCGATGAGGGCGCGCTACGCGGCCGGCGAATCGCCCTCCAGGAGGGAAGGGTGGGGCACGGTCGAAAACCTCCGCCGGTTTTTCACCCCTTTGGGTGGCGCGCCGCGCCATGACGACAGGCCTTCAGCCTGCCCTGGACAGGCTGAAGGCCTGTCCTACCAGCCGCCCATGGGTCTGCCGCCCACCGAGTTCGACGAAGACGCGGCTGGGCGGCGCTTCCGAGTGGTTGGCTTCCGGCGCGTCTTCAAGGGAGCGCATCCCTGGGTCCCCGGATGCATGGCCATCCTGACGCTGCTCTTCGGCGGATGCCGTGTCGGACCGAAATACAACCCGCCCGCAACTCCCGCCCCGCCGTCGTTCAAGGAATCGGCTCCCACGGAATATAGTGCGGCCCCACCGGGCACGTGGCGGCCCGCCCGCCCACAGGACGCCGTGCTCAAAGGCAAATGGTGGGAGATGTTCCACGAACCCGAGCTCAACGCGCTCGAAGAGCAACTCAATATCGATAACCAGAATATCGCCCAGTACTTTCAGAATTTCATGGCGGCCCGCGCACAAGTCAGCGAGGCGCGCGCCGGCTACTATCCCACGGTAACGGCGGCTCCCAGCTTCACCAAGGGGGGATCGGGCGGCAAGGGCGGCACGCAGGCGGCCACCAGCGTCACTTCGCCCGCCACGCCCGTGACGTCCGCGTCCACCAGCTATACCGCAATTGCCCTGCCCATCGATGTTTCGTGGGAGCCCGATCTGTGGGGCCGTATCCGCAACACGGTGCGGGAGGCGCAATACAACGCGCAGGTGAGCGCCGCCGATCTGGAAAATGAGCGCCTGACGGAACAGGCTGCCCTGGCCGAGTATTATTTTCAACTGCGCGGACAGGATTCGCTGCAGGAGGTTTACAAACGCACCATCGCAGCCGACCGGGAGTTGCTCGATCTGACACGCGCGCTGCTCGAAACCGGTATCGACAGCCCGGAAGACGTGGCGGAGGCCGAGGTCACCTTGGCCGAGGCCGAAGAGGCGGGCGCCGGGGTGGCCACCAATCGGGCTTTGTACGAGCACGCCATCGCCATGCTGATCGGCAAAGCCGCCTCCGAGTTCTCCGTGCCGGTGAAACCGCTCGCTACTCCCCTTCCGCCCATCCCCGTGGGGGTTCCCTCGGAACTGCTCGAACGGCGCCCCGATATTGCCGCCGCCGAACGGACCATGGCGGCCGCCAATGCGCAAATCGGGGTGGCCACGGCGGCCTACTATCCCACTCTCAGCCTTACCGGGAGCGGCGGCGCGCAAGGGAATGCCCTGAAGACATTGTTCTCGCTGCCGGGCCTTTTCTGGTCGTTGGGGACTTCGGCCTCCGAACTGATCTTCGATGCCGGACTGCGCAAGGCCACGGTCGCGCAGTACACGGCGACTTACAACGCCGGGGTCGCCGGTTATAAGCAAACCATCCTTACGGCCTTCCAGCAGGTTGAGGATTTCATCGCTACTCTGCGCGTAACGTCGGACCAGATCGAGCGGGAAGGCGTGGCGCTGAAAGCCGCCCAGAACTACCTGGAGATCGCCACCTCGCGGTATGAGACCGGTCTCGATCCCTATCTGAATGTGATGACCGCCGAGCTGACCCTCCTGAGTAACCAGCAACTCCAGGTAACCCTGCGGGTGAACGAAATGACCGCGGCGGTGGAGTTGGTCCAGGCGCTCGGCGGGGGCTGGAACTCGAGCCAGCTTCCCACGGCGCCGAAATAAAGGACGGGCGGCACGGCGGTCGCTGCCATGCCGCGGACGGCCCTCCCCTCCGCCGGGCGATTTGCTGAATAATGAGTGGCATGATCCCGCATAGCTTCCGATGCGCCGTCTCTTCGGCCCTGCTTCTGTGCCTGCCGCCGGTCTTCGCCGCCGGCGACTATTTTCCGCCACCCGACAGCGCGGGCGGCTGGCGGAGTCTTAGCGGCGCAGCCAACGTCCGCAAACTGGCAGGCATGGACCTGGCACGCCTCGACCAGGCGTTCGAGTACGAGAAGGAAACCAGCCAGCACGGCGGCCTGGTAGTGGTGCGCCACGGTTACCTGGTCTACGAGAGATACTTCGGCAAAGGCGATCGCGAAGCGCATCCCGACATGGCATCCATCGGCAAGGCCTTCACCAGCATTTCCTGCGGCATCGTGCTTCAGGAAAAGCGCAGCCAGATCCCCGAGGGCCTGGAAACCAAGGTATTCACAGAGCGTTATCTGCCCGAAGCCTTCCCGCTCAGCGACCCCCGCAAGGCCGATATCAGGCTGGGGCAATTGCTCACCATGACCTCCGGCATGCACGGCGACGGCAGCAATCCCGGCATCGTCCGCGGCGAGGACCGCCGGCTGGATCCGGTTCCGCGCCCCGCCG
>JASHSS010000137.1 GCA_030038565.1 Bryobacteraceae bacterium | reverse complement strand
TAGGGTTTTTCGTCCCTCGAATAGCTCCTTCACCAACGGATGCCGGGCGATGCTCTCCTCCGTCGGCCACGTCCTGGGGTCGAGATCCCGGCACATCAGGAGCTTGCCAAAGCTCAAAAGCGCCAGTGTGATATGGCGGCGGATCGACCAGCTTTTCTTGAGTTTCAGGATGTTATCGAACTTCTTAAAGTACCTCTCTGGAGTGTCGTCATCTTCGAGTATCGGAATCTCCAGACCGAAATCGCGGCGCATCTTTTCGACCAAGGAGAGGTTGTCTCGATATCCTCTCCGGAATATTCGAGTACTGTTTCTACGGCTCTGCCCCTTCGCCGCGGGAGCCCAACCTGCTCACGGCGGTACTGCGCATATTGGCGCGAATGCGAGCGTGAACATGGCGGAAGAGTACCGGGATGAGAACCGATTAGAAACCGCACGAACGGAGGCAGTCGTCAGATGTCAATCCAAGGAGTTGCGTCACTTGAGGGGATGCGTATAGTCATTGACGGAGGGTGGTGTCAGCTCGACATGTACGAGTTTGGTCGGAACGCCTGGGCGCCGCTAAGCGAAGCCGGTGGCCTTTGTCAACTCAGGAAGCAGAAGAATGGTTGACGGGATGGAACGCTCTAGACCATTTCACCGCGACCAACGTACTGCGCCACGTTCCAACGGACGAATGAGCGTTCCGATCCCACACCCTCGAACACAATCCCCGCAGTTCCAAACAGAAGCCGCACCAGATGCTGTTAGATGGCGGCCGGAACAGCCGGCCGCCAGGCCCCACCGCGCTGTCGCCAGCGGCTCGGAAGAGATATCATCGGAGTTTCGTTTTCGAAATCGCGTTCGCGATTTGGCCGTCGATGACCTTTAGAATGTCGTGAGGCAGCAGATCCTTCTGCGGCAGTTCCTTCCAAGCGCGCTGCGTCTTCTCGACGGTGTCGCGGACGATGTCCATCACCGGCTTCATGGGAAGCCGGGCGGTGTCCGCGAAGCGGCGCAACTGGTCGACCGTGACGCCCTCAAGGCTTTTGATCTTACCGAAAGACAAGGCGAGCGTATCGCCCGGAATGTAGGGCAACGTGGAAACGAAATCGTATGCCGGCGACAGTGCAGGCTTGCGGCCGTCGGGATAAACAAGGGACCAGTTCTTGAGGTGCATGTCGCCGTTGCCGATCAGCACCGAGAAAACGAGACGGCGCACGAATTCGTAGGTTCCCTCCTCGCCTGTTTCCGCCCAGAGCACAGCGGCGATATTGGCATAGCTGCGTTCGCCGTACTTGTCGTCGGGGAATAATCCGAACACTTGCGCGAAGTCTTCGATGTGGATCCGACGGCCGCCGGCGGCGCGGTCGAAGCGCTCGATGGCGAGCGCACTACCTTTGAGGCGGGCGGCGTCGGGCGGAAGGCCTTCGATTTCGGCGACGGGCACAAGGCGCATGGGAGGAACCTGAATGCCGGCCGCGCGCGCGAGTTCCAGCATGGCGTATTCGTTTTCCGCTACCGAAGCGTACTGCGTGGAAGGTAATTTGACGATCCATGATCCACCCACGCCGTGGGCAGGGACCGTGAGGCCGCCCGAAGCTTCCATCACGGCGGAGAATTTGAGCTGGACCCCCGCGAGCGAAAACCGCAGGACGTTCTTTTGCTGCTGGCCTTCGTCTTCAAGATGCGGATGGCGGTCGTGATCGTGGTCGTGATCGCTCTCGCCGCCGTCCATCGGCTGGACTGTCACAGCGCCGGCCAGGTCGGCGCCAAGCACGGCCATCAGATAAAATTCTCGCTCCTTTTTCACTCCGGCCTTCTGCGCGAGATAGTCGCGCAGGTGCCCTTCGGGCAGCAGATTCGAAAAGAACGGCGGCAGGCGACGGCTGACCGGGCGCACCGTTGTGACCAAGCCGCCCGTGCGGCTTTTGTATGACAGGCTCAAGGTCGGGCGGTTTGGATCGTCGACATAGTCCTGCTCGAACGCAAAGATGTGGCTATCGCCCGGCAGGCGGTTGATAATCCCGATCCTCCTGCCGTGAAGATGGACGCTCAGAGCGTTGACCTTCTGCAACTCAGGGCTCATCGCGTCCTCCGTCGTCTTCCCTCGCATACAGAGGACGCTCGTCTTCATCGGCGCCCGGGCTTGCGGAGCGTTCGGAATCGCGGATGAGCGATTGAACGGCTGGCACAAGGGGTCGCGGGACCAGCAGAAGGTCGAAGCCGAGAATTCGCACCAGATCAAGCAGGGTGTTGAATCTCGGGGCGACTTTTCCGGTTTCTATGGCGGAGATATGAACCTGCGGGAGCCCTACTCTACTTGCGAGTTCACGCTGGCTCCAGTGGTTAGAATGCCGTGCTCTGACAAGGGCGTGCCGGAGATCTTCCGGCAAACCTTCGAGACGTGCTCGGATATGCGAAGGCATGTCAGCTCAGCTCTCAGATATAGTTTCCAAGATCGCTGATACGGTTGTCAATATGCTTTAACATGTTGGCCTGGCAAATTGATATCGTTTAATATATCGCAGGCGGCCGACGGATTGCCGGAATCCGAAAATCGGTGTGGCCTGTCGCTGCTTCAAATAATTCTCCGCGCGGACTTGCTGTGGGCGGCCCGGCGGGGCGCTAATCTCGCAGGGTAGAGTAGCTTTGCATGGGCGACCGGCGCAAGAACGAGGCGGAACTCCAGGCCGCGCTCCGGAGAACCAGCGTCTCCCGGAGGAAACGCGCAATTCCGGGAACTCCTGGCGGTCCACTCACCTTGTCCGGCGGAGGCCCAAGCGGAAAAGGTCCCGCGGCAAATCAGCCTACCGGACCCAATCGCCGTCGCCGCAGTTGTGGGGCCAGCCGACAAGGCAGCAAAGGTCGCTTTATTCCGAGCCCTGTTTCGTGGGCGGGAAGATGTCTATGCCATAAGCTGGCACATGAAGGACGGGACGTGGGGCTATCGGCCGGACGATAAGAAGGATTGGAACCTACCACCGCAGGCGATTGGCCACCTCGCCGGCGGCAAAGCGGCGCGAACCGGTGTTGTTGATGTTGGCTTGATGCAGAGTCTACAGCGGAAAGGAGAAGTGAAGGATTTCGTTGCCGAGTACGGGCATGTGATCGTGGACGAGTGCCACCATCTTTCCGCAGTCAGCTTTGAACAGGTCATAAGCCAGGTTAAGGCCAGGTACGTCGTTGGGTTGACGGCGACTCCAACTCGAAAGGACGGCCATCACCCGATCATCCTCATGCAGTGTGGTCCGATCAGATTTAATTTGAGTGCCCGTGATGTCGCGGCGCGCGCTCCATTCCGTCACGTTGTCGTGCCAAAGCAAACGAATTTCCGGGCTCCGGCTGGGGCCACAGACTTTAAGATCCACGATGCCTGGGCTGCTCACGCATCGCACGGAGCATCTGGAACGGCTGGCGGCCGGCCTTACGAGCGTTGAGCATGTGCTTGTCATGAAGGGCGGCATGGGGAAAAAGCAAAGACGCGCGGCAGCCGAGGCACTCGCCTCAATACCAGAAGGCGGCTGATTCACCAACGAGATGAATTGTCTGCCCGAAACTCAGTAGTCGACACGGATGCGCATGCCAGTATCCGCGGCGAGCTTGTCGAGGCGGCGAGCGATTTCGTCGGCCGGCACACGGTCGCCGAATTGCGAACGAAGAGACGTGCTCAGCTCGTCAATCGCGGAGGCGAATCGCTGCGCATCGGGCCCGCGGTAGTAACGGCGGGCCTGTTCGAGCGACTCCTGGACTCTATCCATGGCGATCACCCGGCCCGTGCCCGGAGCGTCGTGACGGCCCAGCGCTTGCTCGCGCAGAAAGGCGACAACGAAAGCTCGCGACGCATCGTCCAGATCCTTGCCGAAGAGATAACTCGCCGAGGGGCCGCTGAGTTGGACGTCGTGCGCGGTGCGCGTGGTTCTCCATCTCGTCCCGGTGTACTCGGCGAACTCGTGGTCGCGCACGTCGGAGAAGTCACTCCATTCAAAACGATGCGTGCGGCCCAAAGGGCCGACGCCGCTGAAAATCTCTCCGCGGTCGCTTGTCTTGGTAATCCGGATCTGGCTGAACCAAGCAAAGACCGCTGCGCCGATGAGGACCAGCAGCGCCGCAGCCCACACGGCCCAGGCGGCGCCCTGGCCGCCCTGCAAAGTCTCCGAGTTGATTTCGGCGCCAAGACGAAACGGAAGCACCGCCAGTATGCCCGCCAACACCAGGAATGCGACGGTATAGCCAACCATTCCAGAGGAGACGCGGAGCACGAATCCCGCGGGCGTGCGCTCGATGCGGATGCCACGCGGCGGGCCTTTGGGCGACGCGGCAGACGCTGCGGCATGCGGCGGCGTGTCCGTCTTTGTGGCCGAGTCGGGAAGCGCACTCTTCAACGCCGAGATCGCCTTGATCATGGCCGACATAGGAACTTCCGCGCCGTACTGCTTCTCGATCGCGGCGAGGCACTCGTCGACCTTGCGGCGAAACTCCGCGGTTTCGGGTTCCGGATAGTCCGCCTTGACTCTCTCGAAACGCTGGCGGACTTCCGAGATCGGAATGGTTCGCTCGTTGCTCATGGCCAGCCGTCCGAGCAAAGATATCAGCAACAGGGTGGCCGGTGCAACCGCGCCGGCGGCGTGCCTGAAACAGTCACTCATGAAACTCGCGGCCATTGCGCTCCTCCCCATTACCACCACCGCGACGCTCGCCTCGTCGCAGAAAGGCGAAACCAGGATCGTCACCCCGCCGGGATCAAACTCCGCCTGGCCTTCACGAGAGGACGGTCCAAGCTGATAATAGCAGCGGCGCACGTGGAATTCGAGCGGAACGATTCTGATGGGCAGAACCTTGCAGGTTTAGCCTGGCTCCCGAGCCGCGGGCGGCCTTAACGACCGACGATTGTGCGCCTGCGGACCGCCGCGGCTCGGGCGCTACGCCGGCGAGAATGAGCGGCCCGAGCGTGGCGGCCGTCGCAGGCCGGGCGTTTCGCCGATATGGGATTCTTGAAGGACTCTTACTGGGATGTTGCGCGGTTTATCGAATCCGCCGAATCCAGGTATTCACGAAAAACAGGTCTTAATATTGACATTAGGTGTACAATCGATGGTGACCAGGAGGCCAACATGGAAATCCTGGACAACTGTCAAAACCTTCTCCTTCACATACCCGGGACGAACCAGTCCGGGGATCAATCTATGGTTCAATGACATGCGCGCCTACTTAGGTTGTCTTCGATTACACGTCTTGTTCACGCTCATCGCGTTATTGGGGATGCCGCCCCGGGCCGTCTCTCAAGGAGTCATCACCACAATCGCCGGAACTGACTTGACCTACCCCGGCAGTTCGTTCTCCGCCTTGAGCGCGTCCTTTGGAGAGTTGTCCGGCGTGGCCGTCAGCCCCTCCAGCGAAGTATACTTCGCCAGTGTCAGCCGCTCGCTGGTTCTCAAATTCAATCCGCAGCATAATAGCGTGGTCGTCGTGGCGGGCATCGGCATCGAGGGTTACTCGGGCGATGGCGGTCCGGCAACCCAGGCAGAGTTGAGTGCTCCGCAGCAGCTTGCCTTCGACCAGGCGGGCAACCTGTATATTGCCGACCGCAATAACGGCCGCATCCGGAAGGTAGACACACAGGGAACCATCACGACTTTCGCCGTGGAGCCTGACGGAAACGTGGCAGGTGTCGCCGTCGCGCCAAACGGCGCGGTTTATGGTTCGGACTATGCCGCGGTCTTCAGCTTCGGCACGAACGGTGTGGCTACGCTGATTGCCGGCAACCCCAGCCAGCAGGGTTACGCGGGTGATGGCGGTCCGGCAATCAAGGCGCTATTCAATCAGCCCTTTCCGCTGGCATTCGACAATGCTGGCAATCTGCTGATTGCCGACTCGGGGAACTTTCGGGTACGGCGCATCACGGCGGATGGGAACATCTCCACCATCGCGGGAAACGGGCAAATGGGGACATGGAACGGCGCGGCGAATGGCCAGCCGGCTTTGGCCACCGCGCTCAATCCCCCCATTAGCGGGCTGGCGGTTGATAGCTCAGGAAACCTGTATATTGCAACTTCTCAATTGTTGGAAGTGGGCGCCACCGGGACGATTTCTGTTCTCAATGCCAATACTTCCACGTTTATTCTGACCCAGCCAGGACCGTTGAGTAACGCGGCGATCGACCCGGTCCAATTGGCTTTCGATCAAACCGGCAACCTGTATTTCACCGACTACTGGGCCTACTGCCTTTACCGTTCTACCGGCGGAATCGTGCAAGCGATGGCGGCTTACGCGCCGGAATTTGGCATCGGCGACAACGGGCCGGCGGTCCTGGCGGGCCTCAGCGGACCCGCCGGCCTTGCCCTATCGGGAAATGGCTCGCTGCTGGTCGCCGATCAATACAACCAGCGAATCCGCCAGATCTCACCCGCCGGAACGATTACGACGGTGATCGGGACGGGATCGCCGAATTTGCCCCCATCTGGAACCGCAACTGCGCTAACCCTTCCGCTGGTCAACCCTAGTTACGTGGCCACCGATGCGGCAGGCCACGTATACGTATCGGCAAACGCACGTCTCTTTGAAATCGCTCCTTCCGGCGCGGCATCCCAGTTGAATCTCGGTACTGTGGAGGACCCGTCCGGAGTGGCGGTCGATGCCCAGGGCAACCTGCTGGTCGCCGACTTGTTGGGCAACAAGGTCGTGCGATTTGCGCCGAACGGCACGGCCACGACTATTGCAGGCAACGGGCAGGCCGGTTTTTCCGGGGATGGAGGTCCGGCTACCTCCGCCAGCTTGAATATGCCTCTTGATGTGGCGGTCGGCGCGGATGGCTCCATCTATATTGCGGACAGCGACAACAATCGGATTCGCAAAGTGTCGCCTGCCGGCATCATCAGCTCCATCGGCCCGACGCCGAATCTCTGTGGGGCATCCGTATGTTGGGATGGCTTCACGCACTTGGCGGTCGACAAGCCAGGGAACGTGTACATCGCGACCTATAACAACCGCGTGGAAGAGATCTCCACCAGCGGCCAACTCGCGGTGCTCGCCGGAAATGGCATTCAGGGGTTTAGCGGAGACGGTGGACCCGCTAGTGGCGCCCTGGTCAGCCAACCCGCAGGAATTGCGGTGGATGGCGCCGGCAACGTCTATTTCAGCGATTCCGGAAACAACCGCATTCGCGAGATCCTGGCCGCGCCGCCCTCTTTTGCCGTTTCCAGTTCGCAGCTCAACCTATCCGCAACCGCGCTCGGGCAGCCTGTTTCGGGCCAAATCACGGTGACAGCCTCCATCCAGGACCTGCAATATTCCATCGGATTCGTCACCGCCTCCGGCGGCGATTGGTTGGGCGTGACGTCCCTCCAGGGCGCGGCGCCAGGAGTTGTCACCATCATCCTCGATCCGAGCTCGCTCCAGGCGGGCACGTATCACGGTACTGTCAACCTCACTTGCCCTCTGGCGTCGCCCAGCAACCTCACGATTGCGGTCACCTTTGAGGTGGGTTCGTCCCAGCCCGCCAAGCTATCGCTGGAGACCACCTCCTTGGCCTTCGCTTTCACCAGCGGCAGCGGCCAGGCCAGCCAGCAATTGAGCGTCTCCAATACCGGGGCCAGTGTCAGCTTTACAGCTTCGGCTGCCACCGCCTCGGGAGGGTCCTGGCTCCAGGTATCGCCAACCTCGGGAACTTCCTCGGCCGCCTCAGCCGGCATCCTCACCGTGACCGCCATCCCGGGTGCGCTCGCCGTTGGCACCTACAGCGGCAGCATCACGGTGGCCAGCGCCGCCACCGGCGATCTGCTGGTGGTTCCAGTCACCATGGCGATCAACGCGGCACAGCAGAACATACTACTTTCGCAGACCGGTCTCACCTTCACGGCCGTGGCGCAGGGCGGTTCGGTGCTGCCCCAGACCATCGGCATTCTCAACGCCGGCTCGGGTTCGATGAGCTGGACGGCCCAGGCCAGCACGCTTTCGGGCGGCAATTGGCTGAGCCTGTCGAGCACCAGCGGCACGGTCGCGGAGCCGCTGCTGGACGTTTCCTACGTGAGCGTGCAGGTGAACCCGCAGTCCCTGACCCCGGGGAACTATTACGGCAGCGTGCAGGTGAGCGCGGGAGGAGCGGCGAACTCGCCCGAGAGCGTCACGGTGGTGTTGAACGTGTTGGCGCCCGGTTCCAATCCCGGGCCTCAGGTGTCACCCACGGGATTGGTGTTCACGGGAATGCAGGGAGGCGGCAATCCGGGATCGCAGAGCGTAACCGTTTCGAACCTGACCGGGGCACAGCAATTGTCGTACGGCTCCAGCGCGGCGTACGCCAACGGGAGCAACTGGTTGAGTTATCTGCCGGCGAACGCCACGCTGGACCCGGTGACACCGTCCACTCTGGTGATACAGCCGGACTTCGGGTCGTTGGCCGCCGGAATCTACCGGGGGGCGATCACCCTGGCCCTTACGGATGGCTCCATCCGCACGGTATCGATCCTGAGCGTGGTGGCATCGGGAACGGGAGCGGCTATAGCGGATAGCGCCGGCCGCGCGGGCGCGTTTCCCATGGCTTCCGGAAACTGCACGCCCAGCCTGTTGCAGATTCAGCTTCTCAGTTCGGAGCAGGTATTGACCGCCAGCCTGGGTCAGCCGCTGCCCATGCAGGTGCAGATAGTAGACGATTGCGGTACGCCCGTAACGCCGCAACGGGGCGGGGTTACGGTTGCGGCGGCGTTCGGTAACGGGGATGCCGAGCTGCCGTTGGTCCACACCGAGAACGGCAACTGGAGCGGAACATGGCTGCCGCGCAACGGCACTGCGGGGATCTCCGTGGCGGTGCGAGTAGCGGCGCTGCTGGCGCTCGCCAGCGGCAAGGTTCTGGTGGGGAGCCAGATCGTGCTCACCGTCACCCTGGCAGGGGGCGCGGGATCTCCCGTGCCCACGGCCGTCCTCAATGGGGCCAGTTTTGTGAACACCGGAACTCTGGCGCCGGGAGCGCTGATCTCCGTTTTCGGTAGCGGACTGGGGACCACATCGGCGAGCGGAAGCACGCCTTTGCCCACCGATCTGGCGGGGACGGAGGTGACGCTGGCAGGCCAGGCGCTGCCGTTGCTGTATGCCAGCGCCGGACAGGTTAATGCGCAGGTACCTTATACCCTGGCGGTGAACACGGCGCTGCAATTGCAGGTGAAGCAGGGGAATACGCTGAGCGTGCCGGAGCCCTTGACGGTGGCCCCGGCGCAACCGGCGGTATTCACGGTCGACCAGAGCGGAAGCGGGCAAGGAGAAATCTACAACCTGCAATACGCCCTGGTAGACGCGAATGCCCCGGCGGCGGCGGGGGACACCGTGCTGATCTACTGCACGGGATTGGGAGCGGTGAACCCGGCGGTGCCGGGGGGAGTGCCGGCGCCTTCGAGTCCCTATTCCGAAACCCTCAACCCGTTGACGGTGACCATCGGGGGCCAACCGGCGGCCGTGTCCTTCGCGGGTTTAGCGCCGGGATTCGTGGGGCTATACCAGGTGAATGCGACAGTCCCGACGGGGGTACCCTCCGGGAATGCCGTTCAGGTGGTGCTACAGATTGCCGGACAAACCAGTCCGGTGGTGACGATGGCGGTCGAGTGAGTGTAGGAGCGCGCGACCCGGATGGCGCGTGATGGGCGTGGCCCACGGCCGCGGCCAGTCGCCGCCGGACTGGTGCTCGGGGGGCTGACCTGCGCGGCCAGGCGCTCGATCACCAGCTTTATGGCGTCGTGCCCCCGGGTGCCTCACCCTGGCCCTGGCCACCGGGCTGCTGCGGGTGATGGCGCTTGCCGCTTGGCTGCTCGCGCCCCGCGCGTCGAAACTCGTTCCCATGGCCGCGCTGCGCCAGGAGTGAAGGTCGGCCGCCCGCAGCCACCCCGAGGATACCTGTGCCCTGGAGCATTTCCTTCAGCACCACCAGAGTTTTAAGAACTCTTCGTAGCTTGGCGGCTTGCAAAAAGATCCGGCGCCAAACTCTTCGGCCTGGCTCCGATCGCCCGGCGAATCGGACGAGCTGACAATGAGCACCGGAATGCCCTGAAATTTGCGACTGGCGCGAAGCTGCCGAGCACCTCAAATCCATCCACCTGGGCCCTCGCGGGCCGCCGCCGGTCCCTGGCCCTCCGTCGCGGGCCAACTGCACGACCGGCTGCCGAACCGCCGGGCATCCACGACTCTCACGCCCTGCCCGCGGCCGTCGCTCGGCGTCGCAATACCGGGCGTGCGCGTCGCTCACGCCCCGTGCCGATCAAGTGGGGCGCTGATCCCCACCGTCCATCCGAATCGCCGCGCGTTCGGCGCCCCTCGGCCGTGACCGCGGGCGGACGTTCGGCCGTGCGCTTCCTCAGCGCGCGGGCCAGGCGGACGCGTTCATCCTCCGCCGCGCATTTGGCGCCCCTCACGTCCCGCTCGCGACACTCGCGCGGGCGAATGCTCCGAACATAACTCCTGTGTTTCCTCCGCGCGAGCGTAGAGACGGTAGAAATTGGTAGCCGTCCGGGTCAACGCTGCGCGGCAAGGGATGGTCAGGACATGCTTACGACCTCTGCTCAACTGCCGGTAGGGTGTTCCAGAACCAGTAGCTCGCGTACCGTGGTCTCGTGATCCAATGCAAAGATACCAATCTCGGCGGCATCCAGGAGCCGCTTATCCGCGGCCGATCCCGTGGAACGCAAATCGTCCCGGATCGTCGCCAGTTCATTATTGGGGTCTGCAACTGACTGCTCAAACTCTGGCGTGATGCCCAGGACGCAGAACAGGCCTATGGTGGGTTTTTCCTGCAAGGATCCCATCCACCGCGCAATCTCTCTATAGGATACGGCCCGGTTTCGTGGAATACCCTCAAACCGGTCCATATTGTCAATCAGTATGACCCAGCCGTTTCTCTCAAACCGGCGGGCTGATGCCGCCAAACCCTTGAGGTTCTCCAAGGCGTCCTGGGCCGGATTAAGAAAACCCGAGAGATCCGCAGCCGAGATCGCAGCGCTGCAAATGTCCAGTGTGTTGGCAAGGGGGAGTCTCGGACCCAGAGCGATGTAGCTGCAGAAAAAACCATCCTGTTCGGCGAGATCCTTGAGGCGCTCAAAGGCCAATCTCCGCTGAGCCGCACCTCCTCCTTTGAGCATGAGGCCGGGCGGGCGCCAGCCGCAGTCCATTCCGAACCGGGTCTTGTTCAACCGCTCCAGGTACTCGGACTCGATTTGAGCCGAGTTAGCCCCAAGAACGGCAGCATCGTACTGCATGATCCTGCAGACTTCAGTCCATCCCCTTTGAGTATGCCAGCATCGAAGGCCGTACATGAGGGCATACCTTGCGGGTGGCTGGCCAAGCTGGCCTATCCAACCAGGAGATCACTGGGCATCGGTTGGGTTGTCGTGGCCCTGCCTCGACACGGAGAGCCGAGTGGCTGCGTATGCTGGCAGACCCGGCGACATCTGAGGAAGACCGCCAAGTCGTCCGTGAGTGCCTCCACAAGGCCGGCCATACCTTCACGTAGGTGTGTTCGGGTTTGTGCGGCCGTGGCTTTGCGGCCCGTCATCGACCGGACAAACAACTCTCAAAAGTATTCGGCCGAAGTCACTGAAATTCAGCGCGAGCGTGTGCTGCTCGCGGGAACACCGTAGGGTGAGGCACAGTGGCCCGGCTCGGGCAATCGCGCCGCCGGCGCGCGGCTCGGGCCCGGCGCTTCTTTAGAGGTGTTGCTGGCAGAGACGACGCTTGCCAATCAGGTCAACACACGCGTCGAGCCTGAACGGATGCGATCGCGTTTGCACTTGGCCGGGAAACGCGCCCATTCGACAGAGAGCTTTGCGACCGGCGCCTGGCGTACGCGCTGCCATCGAACGGCGGGAAGCCTGAAGTCGCTGCGGTCTTAAGGGCACAACGTTTTCCTCTGGAAGTTGTAAGCGGAGATTCATTCGCCCGCAAGGAAGTCCGGACCTTTCGGGCCAGAGGGCAACAGCCTTGAACAGGTCGTTCTCACAGAGATACCGTCGGGCTAGGGCAAGGCGCTTTCGAGAAGGTGGGTGTGTCGGGTTTTCCTCCTGCGGAATGTCGGAGAATTGCCTGGCGCACATCGCGCTGGCTGATTGGCTTGGGCAGGTGACCGTCCATTCCACCAGCCAGACATCGTTCGTTATCTCCGCGCATGGCATGGGCGGTCATGGCGATGATTGGAATGTGCGCGCCAGTAAAGCGTTCCTGCTCGCGAATGCGGCGAGTGGCCTCCAAACCATCAACATCAGGCATCTGCAGATCCATGAAGATGAGATCAAAGGCTCCCTCAGCCCATCGGTTCACGGCCTCAGCGCCATTGTTGACGACCGTCACTGAATGGCCCATTTTCGTAAGGATCGTAACGGCAAGTTTCTGATTTACCGGATGATCCTCAGCCAGAAGGATTCGCAGCGCTTTTTCGGGGCTGCTGCTAACCGCCCGCTGCGTCCCAGGCTCAGCTTCGAAACTTCCCTTAGCGAGAGCCTTAAGGATAGAGTCCAGCAGTTCGTCAGGACGAACCGGTTTCGTCAGGTACTGCTCCAATCCCATTTCGCGGCAGCGTCTGGAACCGGGTCCCTGATCGTCTGAACTCAGCATAAGAATGATTGTCTTGCAGGAGTGAGGTTCGGCACGGAGCCGCTCGACCACTTCGAAGCCGCTCATACCCGGCATGCGCTCGTCCAGCAGGACCAGGTGGAATGGACGGCCCGCCGCCGCCGCGTTGTGCAGCCTTTCTATGCCCTCCGGGCCGGAAACGGCGCTCTCCGGCTCCATGCGCCAGCGCCGCGTCAGCACCTCCAGAATGCGACGATTGGTGGCGTTGTCATCGATGATCAGCACCGGCAAGCCCTGTAATTCTGATGCCGCAGCAGGTTCTGTTGGTCCGACGGGTCCCGCGGGCGTGCTAAAGCCAATAGTGAAGTGGAACGTGGATCCGACTCCTGGGGTACTTTCCATCCAGATCCGGCCTCCCATCAATTGCACGATTCGCGAGCTGATGGCTAGCCCGAGACCGGTGCCGCCATGTTGGCGCGTGATGGAGGAATCGGCCTGTTCGAACGGTTGAAATAACCGGACCTGTTTTTCAGGGGCAATTCCCACACCGGTATCCGCCACCGTGAAGTGCAGCCGAGCCACGCCATCCGATTCCTGATCGAGCAAAACCGATATCGCGATTTCACCCTTCTGGGTGAACTTGACCGCATTTCCGGTGAGGTTCAGCAGCACTTGGCGCAGGCGCACCGGGTCCGCAATCACCTCCTTGGGAACATCCTCGCCGATCTCATAGGTCAGCTCCAGATACTTGTTGTGGGCCGGAACGGCCATGGCTTTCATGGTGTCACTCAACAGTTCGGGCAGGACAAAACGTACTGCATCGATGGCGATCTTCCCGGCTTGGATTTTGGAATAGTCGAGAATGTCATTGAGGATGACCAGCAGAGAGTCGGCTGAGGAGCGGACCAAGGAGAGGAACTCGCGCTGCTCCGAGCCTTCGGCGGCCATGGCGAGTTCGGCCATGCCGATGATGCCGTTCATGGGAGTACGGATCTCATGACTCATGTTGGCCAGAAACTCCGACTTGGCAGCCGTGGCTCGTTCCGCTTCCTCCCGAGCCTCCTCGGCCGACCGTCTCGCTTGGCGGATGCGCCAGTTTTGCCAAACAAACCCGAACACCAGCAACGTTAATACCACCACGCCCCCCATGAGCAGATAGTTCTGTCTTCGGCTCCTTTCAAATTCCTGAATGATGACTAACTCGTTGGCGGACACCACAGACCATCGCCGATCGATTTCCGCGACCGTTCTGTCCATCACCAGGCTGGGCATTTGAGCGCGAATTCTGTCCGCAGCCCTGCGCGCCCAGGCACTTTTGAGGGTGGCACCCGTGCCGGAGTAGATGATCGCGCCCGGCAGAGCTTCGGAACTCAACTCCACTCCGGCGCACATCGAAGGCCGCACGTTGAAGGCCGGTAGCATAGGTCCCTCCGGGAGCAGGGCGCTCTTCGCCTGCTGCACACAAACCGACGCCATCACCTCCGCAACGGTCTTGCGCACCAGAACTGTTCGTCCAGGCAGGAATTGATGGGCGATGCGCTCTCCATTGCTACTCAGCACCGCCACCGCTTCTCCTGGTTTGGCGTGCTCTCCCCGGCTGACCGTCCAGTATTGCTGCGTTCGCCAGGGAAGGCTGATGTACATCCGTGCCCGGTCCGGGAAGCGGCCTACGAGAGGCCACAAATCTACCAAACCTTCAGTCAAAGCCCTGTCGACACCCTTTGTCACCTGCACCCACTGAAGATGGATTCCCGCGCGGCGCGCGGCTGCGCTGACAATCTCGATTGCCGGTCCCGCAGGCTTGCCACCGCGATCCACAAATTGACTCACCATCGAGTTTTCGAAACCGATGCGGAACACATGGCACCCGAGTTCCCGTTCCACGTACCACCGCCGCAAGCCGACTACCGCAGCCAGAGTGAGAACACCCGCAGCAAATAAGACAGCGCGCCGCTTGGCGAAGCGATGCTCAGCCATACCAGACATTTCGGCCCGATTAGCGTGTTCTTCAGCGTGAAAGCGCGGGGGGATCATCGCCCCCGGACCTGTCACCAATGCCCCCCTCTACGCGCGCGTGGGAAAGAAAAGAGTTACCGTCGTTGGGATTCGCCCGCGCCAGTGCCGCGAGCGCGGCGTGAGCGTCGTCGAATGCGCGGCAGGGGATGAACGCAACCGCCTGGCGGCGACCACAGGCTGGGGCGGCCGTGCCGCCAGCCCGCGTGGCCCCGGCCGGCGGGGGCACCAACGCGGCAGGCCACCACGAGCACGCTGAGGAACGCGCCGCCGTTTGCCGGCCGCAGGCACGGCATGAGGTCGCCGCTGCTTGGCGGTTCGCGGAAAGCGGACGGGACAATCGATTCGCCTGGGGGCGATCAACGGCTCGGGCAATCGGGCTGCCCGTCCGGCGGGCCCCGTCCCGCGAGAACGTCAGCGCCGAGGAACGGGCCGCCGAACGTCGGCCGCGGCACGGCGGGAGGGGCGGCGAATGCGCCTCCGCCTGGCACCGATCAACGGCTCGGGCGGTCCGACGCCGGCCCACGCGGCCCCGGCCGGCATGGCGTGAGTTTCGCCGGAGGCAGCGGCGCAGCGTGGGCACGCCGGCGCGGCACTTGGTCAGGCGGCCAGAGCGGGGATTGGACGCGTTCGCCCAGCGCGACGAAGTACTTGTGTAGAGTCCAGGATCGGCGCGAGCACAGACGTCGAAGCGCCGCCCCGTTTCCCATCGCCGCTCATCAAACCGGACATGCCGAAGAACTGGCGCAGGCCTATGAACGGCCTACGTCGACATGTCATTCAGAATTGGCATAGGCTTCGCAGCGCACGACCAACATCTGTAGGCCACGCCCTGCGCTGCCAAGTCCATTGTCTCTGTCGGCGCCGAAACGGCGAGAGTTTCCAACTCGCTGCACCCGGTTGTATGGCTCGACCAGGATCGCGCTGCGGGAAGCAAGATCAACGACCGAGCCGTGCGCCGACTTGGGGAAGCAGGCATGTCGAGTCGCTGCGGCGCAGGGAACGGCGCTCCGTTTCCGGCGATAATCTTCCTATGCCCTCCTGTGCCAACCTGCCCGGGCCACAGACCATTTTTCTGGGAGGATCCAGGCCGTGATCGAAGCGCTGACCGGAAAAGTCGCGGTCGTGACTGGGGGAGCCAACGGCATCGGCGCGGCGACCGCTCGGCTGTTAGCGAGCAAGGGCGCATCGGTGTGGGTGTTCGATCGCGAATCGCCACGGGAAGAGGCGGGCGCGCAATATCGGTCTGTAGACGTGACCAGCCGGGCTTCCATCGAGGCCGGTTTCGCCGCGTCCGGAGCCCCGGATATCCTGATGGTCAACGCTGGCATCGCGGGGGAAGAGGACTTCCTGGATCATACAGCGGACCGATGGGAACGGATTCTGGCAATTAACCTGACCGGCGCGTTCCAAACGACTCAGGCGGGGGCAAGGCTGATGAAGCCGAAGGGCGGCGCCATCGTAATCACGGCTTCCACCAATTCCTATGATGGCGAGGCGCGGCTGGCGGCTTACAATGCCAGCAAGGCCGGCCTGCTCGGGCTGATCCGTACCGCGGCCAACGAACTCGGACCGCACGGTATCCGCGTCAATGCGGTTTGCCCGGGGCTGATTCGCACCCGTCTGACCGAGCGGCACTTCTCCGACCCGGAACTTCTGCGCGACTACTTCCGCCACATCCCGTTAGGCCGCGGGGGCTCGCCCGAGGAGGTGGCGCAGGCCTGCGTATTCCTCGCTTCCGAGGAGGCATCTTATATTACCGGCGCGACGCTGTTCGTGGATGGCGGCCAGATGGCATCCAAGTTCGGTGTGTGGAACGAGGACACGGCAGAGTTCACCGGGGGACGGTGGCGGCTCCGTTGAGCCACTCCTCAAGCAGCGGTGTCTGCGGGCCACCAATGTCCACCGCCTCTACGCGCGCCCGAAGGAAACACAGGAGCTACGGTCGGAGCATTCGCGCGCCAGTGCCGCCGGCGCGACGTGAGGGTCGCCGAATGCGCGGGGGGGACGAACGGGTCCGCCTGGCGGCGATCACCGGCTAGGGCACTCGCCCCGGCCGGCGTGGGCGAACCGCGGCGAGCACGCTGCGAACGCGCCGCCCAACGTCCGGCCGCGGGCACGGGGGGAGGGTCGGCGGATGCGCGGCGGTTCGCCGAAAGCGGACGGGATAATCGATTCGCCCGGCGTCTACCAATGTCTACCGTCCCTACGCGCGCGCCAAGGAAACACGGGAGTTACGGTCGGAACATTCTCGCGGACGCGTTCCGCCCTGCGGGACGAGGTACTTGTACGAGATGCCTGTTTTTCAACTGGTATTGGGATCTTCCCCTGTGGGGTGACCAGTTTTTATCCGCGTTCATCCGTGTCGACCCGTAGATGTTTTTTCTCCACGAACCGATTCCTTTCCGCCCTTCGCTGTAATAGTATTTAGATGCGCGAAAGGGCGTTCCTTCAACTCTTCGACGACCACCACGCGGCTCTCTTCCGCTTCGCCTATCGCCTCACCAACTCCTCAGCCGAAGCCGAAGATATCGTTCAGGAATGCTTCCTCGAAATTCTCCGCCCTGGCAATGCCTACGACCGCCGGCGCACCCGCATTCGGACCTATCTCTATGGCGTCGTCCGCAATCAATGGCTGAAGCGCCGCCGCAACTCCTCAATCACCGATCCCGCCCCCGATCCCATCGACGACCGTTCGCCCGAATCCGATCTCCTCGCCAGCGAGGCCCAGGACGCCATCGTTCAGGCCATAGGAAGATTGCCTGATCCCCAGCGTGAAGCCCTCATCCTAGCCCACTACGAACAATTGCCCCTCGCCGAAATTGCAGCCATTCTGGAAATCGAGGTCGGTGCCGTCAAGTCGCGCCTCGAACGCGCCCGCGCCCGCCTTCGCGAAAGCCTGGCTGCCTATGCCCCGCCGCAAAGGAGCGCCAAATGAACGATTCCGAACTCGACAATGTCCTCAATACCTGGAAGGCTCCCGCCCCCCCACTTTACCTCCGCGCCAGCATCCGTGCCGGGTACGCGACACTCACGCCCAAAGCCCGTCGCCGCTTTCGCCTCTCCTTCTGGGCTATCGCCCTCGTGTCCGCCGCGTTTCTAGTCGCCGTGACCGCCGCCTTCTCCAAAACCGTCAACCTGCTCGCTCGGCCGGCAAAGATCCCCTACATAGTAGAGACACATACGAACACCTATAATCGGGATGGCTCGCTCCACCGCGAAATCCAGATGTCCTCTTACATTCGCAACGGCAGGGAGATTATCTTGTCCCGGACACCGGGCAATCCGCTGGTGACGTTCGCCATTCGAAACTTGAATGCCGCTCTTTCCCCACTCTTTTCTCGGGTGGATCCGCATCGGTGGGCAGAATTCGTCGCTTCCGGCTGCTCGAACGACGGCACGGTCGTTGGCCATGAAACCGTCCTCGGCTACCGGACGACCGTTACCGAGCACCTCTCGCCGTCACATGACGTAGGAGACGTGTTGCACGACGGACGAATAATCACTCTCTGGCAAGCCCCCGATCTCGGCTGCTTCGACCTAAAAATGGTTCACGAGCAGCAGAATTCCGACGGCACTTACCGCCTCGTCGAGGAGCGGCACGCATTCAAAGTCATCGTCAATCCCTAACAGACAGGTATCGATCCCGCCTCGCGTCGCCCGGCTGCGGTAAAAATTGCTGCTGGCCCGCGCCGGAGCGCTTGCGCGGCCGCCTGGCAGCGATCTGCGGCTCAGGCGATCCTGCCTGGGATCGTGCAGCGATTCGCTCACGTGGCGGGCCGTGGCCCAGAAGCGTGCACGCATCGGACTTTCAGCGGCCTTCGTACCGGGTCCAGGCCTCGACCAAGTCCTTGCCGTGAACTCGGATGGTCCGGTCGTCGACGACTTCCCGTCCTGGTTCGGTTTCGGCGCCAATGGGCAGCGAATTTCGCGTGGTGTATTCAATTTCGAGCGTCACCGGACCGGTGATTCGATACGGTTTGATGGAGCCGATCTGGCGGGCCGCTTGGGCAGCCTTTTCGCGGATCAGATCGCGCGCCGCTGCCGCGGAAAGCGAGATGCACGAATATCGCGCAAGCCCTTCCTTGACTTCTGCGGTTACTGCGTCCGGAACGATGTCGTGAAGTTCCCGCGCCGCGGCCCGGTCGCCGCTGAGGAAAATGACCGGTATTCCAAAACTCCCGGCCAGCGCAGTCCGGGTTTCGATTTCCCCGACCCGTTTGCCGTTCAGGAGCATGTTCTGAATTCCCAGCGAGTTATAGCTGTGAGCCATGATGCCGGCGCGCACGCCGGCCATGCTGTGCTGTCCGACGAACGCAACTGCGGTGTAGCCCCGGTCGAGCGTCATCATCGGGCCGATGTTGCCGATCACCAGTTTGGCTTTCGGATGTATTGTTGCCGCGGAAAGAGTCCGGCTGCCATCGTGGCCATCCCAGACGATCACCTCGTCGGCGCCGCCTGCGAGGAAACCGTCCACTGCCGCGTTCACTTCGCCCGTCAGCAATTGGCGCAGTTCGGGATCTTGCGGTTCGGTCTGTTCCTGCCGGCAAATTCCGGCCACACCCTCGCCATCCGTGATGACGAAAACGGACTTCCTCGCCTGTCCCGGGCAGAGCGGCGCGACGGCGGGGACAAGGAGAACGAGCCACATGGTTTTCATTTGCATAGCACGCCTCCATCAAGCCTATCAAAGAGCACTTCTGGATTCCTCAACCCTGGATTCTTCTTTGCGGCCCTTGGGCCAGGCTGGCGGCGGAACGAGAACACGGTGGTTATCTGGCGGAGGCAAAGGACGTGAAAGGCCAGCCGTCCCACCTGGCCGTGAACGGAATGAGACGGCGCAAGATCGTGAGCGCGGCGGGCCGGCACGAGCACGCTGAGGGACGCGCCGCGGCTCACCGGCCGCGGGCACGGCTTGAGGTCGCCTATTGCGTGACGGTCCGAGAAAGCGCCGCCGTTCACCCGCGTCACCACGTCCACAAGCGGCTTACCGTTGGCCGTTTCGTCGACGTGGATATCGCCGCTTTCGCTGCCGCCCCGGGAGAGCGACACCGCCACGTACCGGCCATCGAGCGACGGCACAAAGAAATCGATGGCGGTATGTCCGGTCGGGTCCACCTGCACCGGATCCACGATCGTGCGCGCCTCCGCCGCGTGGTCCGGCTAATCGAAGGTTACCAAAGAGCCTGCCGTGCCGCTCGGCCAGCCCGCGATAGCGCGGGGAGGGGTCGGCCAGCAGGCGCTGCAATTCCTTATCCAGCGCGGCGCGGGCAGGCAGCCGGTCGAGGAACTACCGGGCGTAGCCATTCTGCGCCTCGCTCCAGGCTCGCACCTCCGGATCGGCCCAATTAATCGAGCCACCGGTAATCGTCCACCACCTGGATGCCGTGGTAGACATCCGTAACCGGACGCCGGGGAGTCGGGGGCGGCGCATCCGCGGCACATTAAACTGCCTGTTGCCAAGACCATAGCTATAAATTTGGACATTTTGCTTTAGCTTCCATTGAGCGGGCGGCCGGGCGCCCGCCAACCGCCGGGACCACCCTGAGAACTGGCCTCACCGCACCTCCTCAAATTGGACCACGTGGTGCTTGTAAGGTGTCAGCCGGGGTGGGTAAGCGTCCGGCTCCAGCACCCAGGCAGTGCGGTCCCGATAGTAGCCCGCCAATTCGTCGTCGCGGTCGCCGAGGTCCTGCGCCCACACCACCGGCGCCTGGTCGATATCGGCGGCGTTGTGGATCCACTCGTGATAGCCGTGCTGCGGCCAGTACCGCACAAATACCAGTTGCTTGCCCGGCTGTTCGGCCAATGTATCGTCGATTGCGCGACGCCCTTCCGGATCGCCGGGGGGAATCGCCGACCAGGTCTGATACCGATCCATGGCCCGCAGGATGTCCGAATCGCCCATCGAGTGAAGCCCATACCAGAACAGGAAATGCGCCCCGCAGAGCAGCAGGAGCCAGCGCGCGGCCTGGCTTCCCACAGCCAGGCCCCGGACGCTCCACCGGCTGAGCTGCGCTGTTCCCTCGACAGCGGCCAGCAGGAACAGGCAGGCGATGGCCGCCAGATAGTGGGGGAAAAAGTAGGGATAGAAATTCGAACCCAGAGCGAAAAGCGCCACCGTCACCGCCAGCCAGGCGAAAGCCCATCGGCGCAATGCGGCGAGCCAGACCGGCAGCAGCAGAAGCAGCGGTGGCAGCACAAAAAATCCGTAAAACCGGATGCGGCTTGCCAGCCGGGTCAGGTAGGCGGCGGGCGTTTCGAGGCTCAATCCATGTACCGCCGCCTGGCCCTGATAGTACAGCCATTGGTTGGGAGCGAGAGTGCCGTGCGGTTGAGGGTTGGGCTGGAACGTGAACGTGGTGGGCACACCATAGCGGTAGCGGCTGAGCATATACGGCAGGGTGGTCCAGTGCCCGGTAACGGCATGATTGTGCAACAGAATCAGCGCCAGGGCCGGAGCGGCGGCCAATCCCGCCGGCCTGGCCATGCGCAGCAGGTTGCGCTGCCCTTCCGGCGATCGCAGCCAGGGCGCCAGGAACAAGGCCACGCTGAGATCCAGGAACAGCGATTCGTAGGGCCGCGAGAGCATTTGAAGACCCAAGCCGGCGCCGAGCAGAATGGCATCGCGGGTGCGTCCCTGGTCGCGTAACCTCGGCAGCGCCCCGAATACCAGGCAGCCGGCGATGGCCGATACGGCCCCACCCCAGTAAGTGTTCATCCAGGAGGTGAGCGGACCGAATGTACAAACCGCCAGCAGGCCGCCGGCCAGCGACCAACCCGGCGTGGTCCAGCCGCGCAGCATCCAGTAGCACAGCGCGCAGAATAAACCCGCCGACAGCAGCACGCCGGCCCATGGCGAACCGAACAGGAGTTGGCCGAGAGCCAGGGCGAGCGCGGGACCCACGGGATAAATGGAACTGTACGACGGCTCCTGGAGCACGAAGTTGGTTTCGAAAAACTCGTGCATGGGGTGGACCGGGTTGGCCAGCCGGAAATGCGCCAGCGTATCCGCCAGCAGCAGATAGCTGAAATCGTCGGCGCCCGCCGGAGTGGGCGCGGGAAAGTGCGGTAGCAGCGCCGGCCGGAGCACCACTGCCAGACCGCCCAGCAGCAACATACTCCAGCCGGTTCTTCGGGCAATCCGCAGCGCGGCGGCCTCGAGTGCGGCCCGGCCCAGAACCAGCGCCACCAGTAACGCCGCCACCGCGAATTCCAGAAAGTCGGCGGCGCCGAAGCCGATCGGATTGTGCAGCGGCAGAAACGAGCGAAACAGGTGGAACAGATACATGGCCCAGCTTCCATTCTCACAAAAGCCCGGAGGTGTGGTTGGGTTCGCACCACCCCCCGCCGCCGGAATAATCCGTGAGCCGTAACGGCCATTCGAGTCCTTTGGGGCCGATCCCGCGCGGCACCAGTCCCCTCCGATCCCGGTGCGCCGCGCGCGGCGGGCAATGGTACCTTACCTCTATGTCCCGTTTCCCCCTCCCGCTTTGGATCGCGCTGGCCGCCGCCTCCTTCGCCCAGGACCGGCCCGCCCAGCCGCGGCCCGATAATCAGCCCTTCCCGGCTTTTCGCATCATCGCCAATATCTACTACGTAGGCTCCAGCGACATTGCCAGCTACCTCATCGCCACGCCCGCCGGGCACATTCTGATCAACAGCGGCTATGAAGACACGCCGCCCATCATCCGCGATGGAATCGTAAAGCTCGGGTTCAAGCTCTCGGATGTGAAGATCCTGCTCAACAGCCAGGCCCATTACGATCACGTGGCCGGCCAGTCGGCGATGCAGAAAATGACCGGCGCGAAAATCTACTCCAGCGCGCGCGAGGTCGCCGTGCTCGAGAGCGGCGGCAAGGCCGACACGCGTTTCGGCCGCGAGTATACTTACCCGGCGGTGAAGGTCGATCACGTCGTCCGCGACCTGGAGGAAGTTACCCTCGGAGGCGCCACCCTGGTCGCCCATCTGACTCCCGGACACAGCATCGGATGCACCACCTGGACCATGCGGGTCTCCGATGGCGGCGCCACTTACAACGTGGTCATCGTCGGCGGGACCAGCATCAATCCGGGCGTCCAGTTCATCCACCATCCGACCTGGCCCGGCATCGCCGATGATTACGCCCGCACGTTCCAGGTGCTGCGCTCCCTGCCGTGCGATGTATTTCTGGGCGCCCACGGCGGCTACTATGGGATGCAGGAGAAATACCGCAAGATGAAGGCCGGGGCCCAAGTCAACCCCTTCATCGATCCGCAGGGCTATCACGCCTTCATCGACCGCTCGGAACAGACCTTCCGGGAGCAATTGGCCCGCGAGAAAGCCGCCAACTGATCCATCAGCGGCCTAAGTCTCTGATTAGTTTTCTCTGCTTTTCCCCAATCGCCGTCCAGGAGAAGTTACGGACCGCGTGCCCATGGGCCGCCTGCGCGATCTGCCGGCGGCGTTCCGGATCGGCCATCAGGGTGGCAATACCCGCAGCGAAGGCTTCCGGCGCATCGGCCTCCCAAACGCT
>JASHSS010000136.1 GCA_030038565.1 Bryobacteraceae bacterium | reverse complement strand
CGCACGAGGTGCGGCAGGCGATCCAGAACCTGGCGAGCGAGGACGTTGAGCGGCGCAAGACGGCGGGGGATACGCTGGCGCGGCGCCTGGTGCGGAGCGCGCGGCGCAACTGGGGGCGGTTCGCCATGGCCGATTCGACTGGCCGCGAATTGAGCTATGGACGGATGCTGGCGGGCGGAGCGATGGTGGCGCGGTGGATCGGGCGGGAGCGGCCCGGGGAGAGAATGATCGCGGTGCTGCTGCCGCCGACGGTGGCGGGGGCGCTGGCGAATGTGGGCGCGACGCTGGCGGGGCGCGTTCCGGTGAATCTGAATTTCACGGCCGGGCGGGAGGCGATGGCGGCGGCGGTGGAACGGTGCGGCATCCGGACGGTGATCAGCTCACGGGCCTTTTTGGCCAAGGCCAAACTGGAGGCGCCGGCGGGGACGGTATTCATTGAAGACATTCTGGGGCGGGCGGGGAAGTGGGAGCGGCTGCGCGCCCTGGCGGAGGCGCGGCTGCTGCCGGCCGCGTGGTTCGGGCGCGGGGCGGAGCGGGCTACGCCGGATTCGCCGGCCACGGTGATGTTTTCGAGCGGCAGCACGGGGGTACCGAAGGGCGTGATGCTCTCGCACTACAACCTGCTGGCCAATATCGAGGCCATCGCGCAGCTTTTCCAGGTGGGTAGAGGCGACCGCATTCTGGGGGCGCTGCCCTTCTTCCATTCGTTCGGATTTACGGTTACTATCTGGTTTCCGCTGATTACGGGACTCGGGGTGGTGTACCACGCGAATCCGATGGATGCCAAAGCGATCGGCGAGCTGACGGCACGCTACAAGGCTACGCTGCTGCTGGCCACTCCGACGTTCGCGGCCAATTACACGCGCAAGTGCGCGCGCGAGGATTTCGCGAGCCTGCGATACGTGCTGGTGGGGGCGGAGAAACTGCGCCAGCCGGTGGCCGCGGCGTTCCGGGAGAAATTCGGCGTGGACCTGCTGGAGGGATACGGGCTGACGGAGATGGCGCCGGTGGTGGCGGTGAACACGCCGGACGCCGGGGCGGGGAAGGACAAGCAGACCGGCACGAAGGCGGGGAGCGTGGGGCAGCCGCTGCCGGGAGTGGCGGCGCAGATTGTGGACCCGGGGAGCTTCGCGCCGCTCGCGCCGAACCACGATGGACTGCTGCTGGTGAAGGGTTCGAACCGCATGTTGGGCTACCTGGACCAGCCCGAGCGCACAGCCGAGGTGATGCGGGACGGGTGGTATATCACGGGCGACATCGCCAGGATTGACGACGAGGGTTTCCTGTTTATTACCGACCGGCTTTCGCGCTTCAGCAAGATTGCGGGAGAGATGGTGCCGCACATTCGGGTGGAAGAGGCGCTGGCGGCGGCGCTGGGCGATGCGCCATGCGCGGTGACGGGGATTCCGGACGAGCAGAGGGGCGAGCGGCTGGCGGCGCTGTACGTGAAGCCGGAGATGGCGCCGGGCGAGGTGTGGCAGCGGCTGGCGGATACGGACCTGCCGCGGCTGTGGCTGCCCAAGCGCGAGAATGTGTATCCGGTGAAGGAGTTGCCGCTGCTGGGGACGGGCAAGCTGGACCTGCGGGGATTGAAGGCGCGGGCGCTGGAACTGGCCGCCGCGCCGGATGCCCGGGAGTCGCAGAGGAGCGTGGGCGCCGAGTGAAGCCGTGGAGGAAGCGCGCTGGGGCGGATCTCGCCAAGCCGCTGAGACACAAAGCAGCGCCAAGAGGATTTTCGGAGATGGTGCGATGGAAAGCGTGCTGATTGAGGTTCTGATGGTGGTGTTGCTGGTGCGCTGGGCTTATTTGCGCAACAAGTTGAACCACATCGAGGAGCGCATGGATGCGCTGCAGCGGCAGATCGATTGGGCGCGGCGGACGGGGGAGTTGGGGGCGCCGGCGCGGGAGGCCGCGGGGGTGGTTCCGGGGATGGCGCCGATTCCGGCGCTGAGCGCGACTGTGGAGATGCCACCAGTGGGCGCTCCGGCCGGGCCGCCCGCGATGACTCCGCCGGTGGTGGTTCCGGGGATGGGGCCGATCCCGGCGCTAAGCGCGACCGTGGAGATGGCGCCGGTGGGCGCTCCGGCTGCGGTGGGCGCGGCGGCGGGTGCGGTAGAAGGGGCGCCGACAGTTCGCGAACCGGAGCCGGCGATGGCCGCGGCTCCGGCGCGGGCGGCGCGGCCTGGGCGTACTTCGGCGGATTGGGAAGCCCTGGTGGGCGGGAACTGGCTGAACAAGGCGGGGGTGTTCCTGCTGGTGGTGGGGATGGCCTTCGCGATGGGCTACTCCTTCACCATGATGAGCCCGATGGGACGGGTGGGCCTCAGCGTGGCGGTCAGCCTGGCGATGCTGGTATCGGGAGTGGTGTTCGAGAGACGCGAGCGCTACCGCACCTTCGCCCGCGGGCTGGTGGGCGGAGGCTGGGCGGCGCTGTACTTCACGGCGTACGCGGCGCAGGCCATCGAGAGCGCCAGGGTGATCGAGAGCCCGGTGTTGGGCGCGCTGCTGCTGCTGGGGGTGGGAGTGGGGATGGTGGCGCATTCGCTGCGCTACCGCTCCGAGACGGTCACGGGGGTGGCCTATTTCCTGGCGTTCGCGACCCTGGGGATTACCCACGTCACGGCGCTTTCGGTGGTGGCGATGGTCCCGCTGGCGGCGTCGCTGCTGTACCTGGCGCACCGCTTCGGCTGGCGCAACATGGCGCTGGTGGGGCTGGTGGCCACCTATGGGATTTGCGCGCTGCAGCACGACACGGGCGCGCCGTTGTGGCAGGCGCAGGCCATTTTCACGGTGTACTGGCTGCTGTTCGAGGGCTTCGACATTCTGCACCCCTCGCCCGCGCTGCTGCCCCTGAATGCGATCGGGTTCCTGGGGCTTTCGGCCGCCAAATGGCACCTGGCGGCGCCGGGACGCGAGTGGCAGATTGTGGCGGCGGCGTCGCTGGCGTACCTGGGGAGCACGGTGGCGCGCGCACGGCGGAGCGAGTGGCGCTGGTCGGTGACGCTGACGGGCGCGCTGGCGGCGGGCGCCATCCTGCTGGAACTGGAGCATCAGTGGGTGGCGCTGGCGTTGCTGCTGGAGGCGGAGTTGTATTACCTGGCCGGGGTGCGGCTGGGTTCGCGCTATCTGCGCCTCGTGGGCGGGGTGGTGTTCGGGCTGGAACTGGGGCGCCTGGTGGCGCTGGAACTGCCAGTGCTGCCGTATCGCGCGTGGACTCCGGTGGCGGCGCTGAATGCGGCGGCGTTTTATGTGAATCGGGCGCTCTGGCCGGCGGACCTTCTGTATGGCTACGCGGGCGCGGCGATGATGGCGCTGGTGGCGGGTTACGAAGCGCCATCGGATCGGGGCCTGGCATGGTTCGCGCTGGGGTGCGTCCCGTTCGTGGTGGGGTGGGCGCGGAGGCTGCGCGATTTCCGGTATCAGGCCTATGGGCTGATCACGCTGGGGCTGATCGGCATGAGCGTAGCGGGGGACGAGCCGGTGCGTTCGCTGGCGGTCTGCGGCCTGCTGGCGTATGCGGCGGTGGTGGCGGCGTTGCGGACGCCGGAACGGTTCGACGCGTGGGAAGCGGGAGCGGTGCGTCTGGGCGCATCGATGATCGCGAGCGGATTGGCGGCGGCGCTGGCATGGCAACTGGCGCCGGAGGCGTGGCGCGGCGTGGCGTGGATGGGCCTGGCGCTTGGGCTGCTGGAATTGGGGATGCGCGACCTGCCGCGCGAACTGCGGCGGCAGGCTTACGTTCTGGCGGCGGCGGGCGCGTTTCTGGCGGCGGATCTGAACCTGACGCGGCTGGCGAACGACGGTCCGCTCGCGCCGCGGCTGATGCCGGTGTGGGCGGCGCTGGCGGCTTACGCCATGGCGGCGCGCGCGCACGCCGAGGAAGACGGGTGGGTGCTCAAGGGCGCGAGCTACGCGGGGACGTTCTTCGCCATGGCGGCGCTGTGGGCGCTGCTGCCGGGGACGGCGGTGGGACCGGCGTGGGCGGCGCTGGCGCTGGGGCTTGTGGAGGTCGGCGTCCCGGCGTTGCGCTTCGAAGCGGCGCTGGTGAGCGCGGCGGTGGTGGGGCGGCTGGCGATGTCCAACCTGAATGCGCCGGACCGGCTGCTGAGCATGACGCCGGTGCTGGTCTCGCACTATTACCTGTGGTGGCGGACGCGCTGGCGGTTCTACCTTTATACAGCGGTGCTGGTGGGGGTGGGGCTGATTGGACGCCAAGTCGACAGGCAATACCAAGCGCCGGGATGGGCGCTCTACGCGCTGGGCCTGTTCCTGGTGGGCCAGTGGGGGAAGATCGGCGACCTGTGCCGGCAGAGCTACGTGGTGGCGGGGATGGCGTTCGCGGTGTGCTGGGCGGCCAACCTGGCGCCCGAGCAAGCGGTGCTGCCCGCGGCGGTGGTGGTGGCCTGCCTGTATGGCGCGCAACTGGCGGGCACGCCGGGGAGCCGGCCGCGGCTGTATTATTTGCTGGCCGCGGCGCTGGCGGCCGCCGGACTGCTGTACTACCGGGTTTCGGGCAGCATGTTGACGGTGGCGTGGGGATTGGAGGGCATCGCCCTGTTGTCCGCGGGGTTCCCTTTGAACGATCGCAACCAGCGGCTGAGCGGGCTGGCGGTGCTGCTGTTCTGCATTTTGAAGCTGTTCGGTTACGACTTGCGGCACCTGGACACGCTGCCGCGCATCATTTCGCTGATCGCGCTGGGGCTGATCCTGCTGGCCGTGTCGTGGATCTACACGCGCTTCCGGGAGAGGGTGCAGAAGTACCTGTGACGGGGAGACGCCAAGGGGGCGGAGGGGGCGGAGGGCGCGAAGGAAGACGTCTCGCCAAGGCGCTAAGGCGCAAAGTACCGCAAAGGGGAATGCGTGGGATAGATCCCTGAGCTCATGGAAAAGAACAAAAACGGGTGCGGAAGTGACGGGCGAAGGGGCAATTTCAGACTGGAGCATATGATATTGCGAAGGGCCCGCGACGGGGCGAATTTCGAAACGTTTTTGGGCGCGGGCGGCCGAATTTCTCCGGAGGGCGCGGTTTGTGCGATTTCCCCCAGCCCTTGACAATCCCGTTAAAAATCCCGCAAGTTATTGAAAATTAGATTGTTATCTGCGATTCTAAAGCTGCGAACCTATCGTTTCGCGCACTTCTGTGGGATACTCAATTATAGAACAGGTTTTCAACTGACAAATGGCCCTGCTGGACGAAGCTGTCGCCAGATATAACAAGCTCATCGACTCCGGACCGTTCCGCGATCTCGCGTGGGCGGAGGAGTTGCACGGCCGCATGGAGAGTGCTAAACTCTCCGCCGGCGGAAGGCTGATTTGTCCCTTCCTACGCCCGAATTTCATTTCCCGCAGACAATACGAATCGCTGGTGAAGACCGGCGAGGCGCTGATCGGCGCGATTGACCGGATGGAGCAGATGGTGCTGGCGAGTCCGGCATTGCTGGCGCGCCTGGAACTGCTGCCGGCGGAAAAGATGCTGGCGGCGATCGATCCCGGTTACCAGGCGCTGGAAGTAGCTGCGCGCCTGGACACGCACCTGAACAACGGCACCTTGCGCTTCGTGCAGTACAATGCCGATTCGCCCACCGGCGCGGGTTATGCGGACGCGCTGGCGGACCTGTTTTACGACATCCCGCCGATGAAGGAATTTCGCAAACGGTACGCGCTCACCAAGGTGGGCAGCCGCAAGCATCTGTTGCACGCGCTGCTGAAATCGTACAAGCAGTTCGGCGGGACGAAGAGGCCCCATATCGCCATCGTGGAGTTTCGGCCGGCGTATCATTCGGGGCAAAGCGAGTACGAGCTGTTCCGGGATTTCTTCCGCGAGGAAGGCTACCAAGTGGAGATTGTTTCGCCGGAGCAACTGGAATACCGCAACCGCGTTCTGCGCCGGGGCAACTTCGAGATCGATTTGGTCTACCGGCGGCTGGGCGTACAGGAGTTTCTGATCCGTTTCGACCTGACGCATCCGCTGGTGCAGGCCTACCGGGACCGGGCGGTGTGCGTGGTGAACAGCTTCCGCTCCGAACTGGCGCATAAGAAGGCCATGTTCGGGCTGCTGACGGACGAGAGCCTGACGGGCAAGTTTCCGGTGGCGGAGCGGAAGGCCATCCGCGAGCACGTACCATGGACGCGGCTGGTGGCGGCCACCAAGACCACCTACGACGACAAAACCATCGACCTGCCGGAGTTCATCTCGCAGAATCGCGAGCGGCTGGCATTGAAGCCCAACGACGATTACAGCGACCTGCACAGCTACTTCGGCTGGGAGATGGACGGGCCGGATTGGGACCGCGCCATCAAGCAGGCCATGCGCGCGCCCTACGTGGTGCAGGAGCGCGTGGAGCCGGTGCGGCAGGTGTTTCCGCTGATGAGCTTCGGCCACATGGAATTGCGGGAGATGCAGGTGGATGTGCATCCGCACGCTTACCTGGGCAAGGTGCAGGGATGCTCGAGCTGGCTTTCGACCGGCAATAACGGATTCTCCACGGCCGCGGGCACGGTGCCTACGTTCATTCTGGATTCGAAGCCGGCGTAAGGGAGGAGGCCGGCGCCGGCGCGGCTTGGACCGGCGCGGCCGTAACCTGAGCTCTGAGATTGGCCACTCCGGCGGTGTAGCGATCGTCGCTCACGGCGAAGGCCACGGCATCTTCCAGCCAGTCGTGCCAGACCCCATCGGGATCGTGGGAGGCGGCGGTGAGGGTGTATTCCCCGGGGCAGAGTTGGCAGTCGAAGGCGAAGCGGACCTGGAGGGCGGCGCCGGCGGGCACGGGGCCCAGTTTGAGGCCTTCGAGCTCGGTGTTGGTTCCGTAGACGTTCAGGCCGATGCGCGTGCGGATCATCATGCCGACTACCGGGTCGGCCACTTCGCGGTGAAAGCGCACTACCACGCGGACGGTGACCGTTTCGCCGCTGCGCCAGACGATGGTGGGGCGGAGGTTGGCGCCGAGGGTTTCCACAGACAGAACTTCGGCGCGTCCGTCGCCGCGGCGCATGCGCGGCGAGAGCGGCGGGCGAAGGGTCTCGCCCCAGGCGCGCTCGCGGCGGGCGATGTGGCGGCGGTAGGCGGCCAGCATTTCGGAGGGATCGCCGCGGGCGGCAAGCGCGCCGCGGTCCAGCCACCAGATCTCGTCGGAGAGGCGCAGGAGCAGGTCTTCATCGTGGGAAGCCAGGAGAATGGTGGCGCCGCGGCGGCGCAGACGGTCGAGGGCGAGCGCGGCGCGGTGACGGACCAGGGCGTCCTGGCGCGCGAAGGTCTGGTCGAGGAGCAGCACGGGCGGCGGGTGCGGGTGGGGGGGATCGGGGGTGGACGGATCGAGGTCGAGAGGGTCCATGGGGCCGAGCAGGCGGGCGCCGGGCGGGCATTCCACGGATCCGGCTGCGGGGGTTTCGACACCTGCGGCCAGACGCAGAAGGCGGGTCTTGCCCGAGCCGTTTTCTCCGATCAACCCGATGACCACGCCATCCGGCGCGGCAGCATCGAATTCGCGCAGGGGCGCGCTGGTCACCTTGCGGAAAGCCAGAGACATAAAGCTTAGGGTAGGGCCGCGGGATGGCGCGGCGCAAATGGGGAAGCGGGGTCGTTTTAAGAAAGGGCCGTTTTGCGCAACGACGGCGGTGTCGCGGGTACAAGGCCTTCGGGGTTACCCAAAACAGGCCAGCCGGCGCGCGTGCTTCCGGTTCACCGCACGCGCCGCAGCCACCCGTTGGGGAAGTAGGTCAAGCCGAACTTCTCTCTGGACAGGTCGCTCTGGTAGCGGCTGTCGACTTTGAGGAAATCCTGCAACGCTTCCATCGGTCCCGGGCCAAACTCCGGGTAGACGGGGTGTCCGTTCACGTTCGTGTCCTCGACCACCAGGTAACAGCCGGGCGTGACGAGTTCGCTGTAGATCTTCAGCTCATCGGCAACATGCGCCTTGCTATGGTCGGAATCGAGCGACACCATGACCCGTTCCCCCGGCGCGATCATGCTCTTCACCTGGGCAACCGTATCGGCCGCTGTGGACGATCCGCGCACGTAGGTGATCCGGTTGTGTTTCGGCCTTTTCGGTGAATCGATAATATCAATCGTGATGACGCGGCCGCGGCCCATCAGATCGAACATGGTCGCGAAGAAGTAGGCGCTTCCACCATCAGCCGTACCGGCCTCAATCAGCACGTCGGGCCGCGTTTCGTACAGGATTTCCTGGTACACCCACATATCCTGCGGTGACTTTTCGGCGGGAACTCCGAGCCAGTTGGAAATTTTGTAGGAGGCCGCGCGCTGGGCATTGTAACTGAGGATGTGGAAGTTTCGCAGGGTCGCTTCGGGCGTGGGGTGGTTTCTGAAGTAGAGACCGCCGAGGAGAAATCCCAGTAACACGGTCCCGATGGCAAAAGGTATCAACCGGGCACGGTTGTTGTGGGCTGGTTTCGGAGGAGCTTGTTCGGTGACGGATAGGGCCCCGGCGCCGGGCAGTTGGAGATCGCCGCTTTTGTTCTGCATCAAAGCCATGATGCGTTGATACGACGTCTCTTACAACGTATTCAATAGTAAACGGAAGGTATTAACTTTATGCAGCGTTCGGTTACGCGCAATGCGACGGCGGCAGGTTCGCGGCGGGTGATCTGTGGGCCTGCCGGAAGGCGGCCCTGTGCGTCGCGCGCCGTGCGCCATTGGGCGGGCGAACGATCCGCACCGGCCTCCGCGCCGGATGCTACGCTGAAAAATTGCCGCGACATCCTCTGTTTAAGCCGTACCTGGCCCTGCTAGCGGTCTGCATCTTCTGGGGAACGACATACCTTGGCATTCGCATGTCGCTGGAGATGTTCTCGCCACTGCAACTGGTGAGCCTGCGCTACTTCCTTTCCGGCACGGCGACGGTGCTCTTCGCCCGGGCGCGGGGGATGTACCTGCCGCGCGGGCGGGACCTGGCGGTGGCCTGCTTCAGCGGATTTCTGATCCTGGGGGTCGGCAACGGAGCGCTGTCCTTCGCCGAAGTGGTGATCCCCAGCGGGATGGCCAGCCTGATCATCGCCATGTCGCCATTCTGGATGGTGGGAGCGGAAGCCCTGCTGCCGGGCGGAGAGGGGCTGCACGCGCCGATCGTAGGCGGCATGGTGGTGGGCCTGGCGGGATCGGCTCTGCTGGTGACGCCCGATCTGGGCCCACACGCCCTGGACCACAACCTGCTGGATGGCTTCCTGATTCTGCAGGTGGGGATGGCCGCGTGGTCGTTCGGTTCCATCTACCAGCGGCGCAAATCGGGGAAGGCTCACGCCATCGTGGCGGGCGGGGTGCAGCAGTTGGCCGCAGGGTTGATCCTGGCGCCCTTCGCGCTCCTGCTGCCGCAGCCTGCGCTGCACTGGAGCGGCCGCGGGATGCTGGCGGTGCTGTACCTGGTATGCTTCGGGTCGCTGGTGGGCTACAGCGCGTATGCCTATGCCATGGACCGGCTGCCGGTGGCCATCGTTTCGATTTACCCGTACGTCAACGCGGTGGTGGCGGTGTTTCTGGGGTGGCTGTTTTACCGCGAGCCGTTCGGCGTCCGCGAGGGCATCTCGATGGCGGTGATTTTCGCCAGCGTGGCGGTGGTGAAGCACTACGCCGCGCCTAAGACCCCGTCGGCCGGTTCGGACGCACCAGCTTGACCCCCAGCGCGCCGCCGGCCATGCTGAGCAGGGTGGTGAAGACGAAGAACTGCACCAGCACCATGGCCAGGTCGGCGGGATTCTGGAGCATTTTGAACGACTCGATGACTTTGGGATCGACCACGCCCTTGAACTGGTTCTGCAAGGCGGATACGCCGCCGATGGCATGCACGGAGACCGCGAAGCACGCCAGGACCACAACCATCATCGCGAAAATCATGAGGCCCGTGATCCACCCCATGCGGACGCCCGATTCCAGGTTAAGCGGCTGCCCGGTCCGCCGGCGATACAGGAAGACGGCCAGGAAGCCCGCCAGGAACCAGTTCAGATAGAGCAGAAAACTGAGCAGGGTGGCCAGTCCGGCGACCAGCAGGGCGATTTTCACCGCCGCGCGGTTATGAAAGTTGAGGGGCAAGGGCGCAAGGGCGGGCGGCGTGAGAGCGGCGGCGGGCGCGGGAGGCGCGTAGGGGGGCGGCGGGGGCGCGAAGGTTTCGGGGACGACGATTTCGCGTTGGGGCTTCCCGCACTTGTGGCAGAACAGCGCGTCGGGCGGCAGTTGAGCGCCGCATGTGCAGAAATCCGGCATAAGGTCCTGCAAGGGACACTCCCAGTTTGCCGCACGGGCGCCTCCCGGGGCAAGCGACTGAAGGACACAATAGGGGGCGACACTTCCAAGGCGCAATTCTCGCAAAGGCGCTAAGGCGCAAAGTACCGCTAAGGGGATCCCTAGCGGAAACGGACCTTCACGTCGGGCTTGTTCTCCAGGTGGGTGGTATCGATGAAGCGCACGCGGGCGGGTGTGGAGGTCATCACGACGGATTGCGTGTGGGTGCCGTCGCCGGTGAAGCGGACGCCCTGGAGGAGGTTGCCGTCGGTCACCCCGCAGGCCGCGAAGACCAGGTTGCGGCCAGGGGCCAGCTCAGGGGTGGTATAGATGCGGCCGGCATCGGCAATGCCCATCTCGCGCATACGCTGGCGCTGGGCGTCGTCTTTCACTACCAGGCGGCCGAGAATCTCGCCGTTCAGGCAGCGCAGGGCGGCAGCGGTCAGGACGCCTTCGGGCGCGCCGCCCGATCCCATCACGGCGTGCACGCCGGTACCGGCCACGGCCGCGGCGATGCCCGCCGAAAGGTCGCCATCGGAGATCAAGCGGATACGCGCGCCGGCTTCACGGATGTCGGCGATGAGCTTTTCATGCCGCGGGCGTTCGAGGACCACCACCACCAGGTCGTCCACGCCGCGCTGGAGGCGGCGGGCGATAGCCTTGAGGTTGTGCTTGACCGGGGCATCCAGATCCACGGCGCCCTTGGCGGCGGGTCCCACGACGATTTTTTCCATGTAGCAATCCGGCGCGTGCAACAGGCCGCCGTGTTCGGAGGCCGCCAGCACGGTGATGGCGCCCGCGCCTCCGGTGGCGCAGAGGTTGGTCCCTTCGAGGGGATCCACGGCGATGTCCAGGGTGACGGGTTCGGCATGGTTGCGCGGGGCGCCCACTTTCTCGCCGATGTACAGCATGGGCGCTTCGTCGCGCTCGCCCTCGCCGATGACGATGGTGCCATCGATGGGGAGCGTGTCCATGGAGCGCCGCATGGATTCCACGGCTGCCTGGTCGGCGGCTTTACCGTCTCCCATGCCCATGGTGCGGGCGGAGGCGATGGCTGCGTTTTCGACCACGCGTAGCATTTCGAGCGAGAGGTCGAACATGTGGTAGCTTTCTCCTCATGGACGATACCACAGTTCTGGTGCTGGCAACCCCCACGGAACCGCAGCTTGCCATGCTGGAGGAATTGCCGCCGGAGACCACCATCGCGGCCGGGAACTCGGTGGAAGCCTTTGAAAGAGCGGCTCCGGAGGCCGGCGTGATTTTCAACTGGTCGGGGTCGGGCGGGCTGCTGCGGGAGGTTTTCGGGATGTGTCCGGGAGTACGATGGGTGCACTCGCGAGCGGCCGGCCTGGACAACCAGCTTTTCCCCGAACTGGTGGCCAGCGCCGCCGTATTGACCAACGGGAGCGGCGTGTTCAGTCCGCCGCTGGGCGAATTCGCGCTGGCGGCGATCTTATATTTCGCCAAAGACCTGCGCCGCATGATCCGCAGCCAGCAGGCGGGAGTTTGGGACCAGTTCGATATCACCGAGATTTTCGGCCAGACCGCCGGGATCGTGGGTTACGGCGATATCGGACGGGCGGTGGCCACGCGCCTGCGGCCCATGGGCATGGACGTGCTGGCGTTGAAGCGGCACGGGCCGCCGCTGTATCACGTGGACCCGCTGGTGAGCCGCATCTACGGTCCCGAAGCGCGCCTGGAGATGATTGCGCGCTGCGATTACCTGGTGGTGGCCGCCCCGCTGACGCCCGAGACCCGCGGGATGATCGGCGCGGCGGAATTCGCCGCCATGAAGCCGACGGCGGTGGTGATCAACATCGGACGCGGGCCGGTGATCGACGAAGCCGCCATGGTGGAGGCGCTAAGCGCGGGCCGGATCAAGGGCGCGGCGCTGGACGTGTTCGACAACGAACCGCTGGCGGAAGGCCACCCCTTTTACCGGCTGGAAAACGTGCTGCTTTCGCCGCACTGCTCCGACCACACTCCCGACTGGCTGGAGCGCGCCATGCGTTTCTTCCTCGATCAGTTCGAGCGCTTCCGGAAAGGCGAGCCGCTGCGCAACGTGGTGAAGAAGGAACTGGGGTATTGAGTGGTGCCTGAGGCCTATGTCGCAGGCCGCCACTGAGCCGCGGCAGGACACGGACGACACTCGAGTGCCTCCACGCCGGAGGGCTAACCGTTTATGGGGACAGGAACTTTCGGGACCCGGGCAGGCGGCGTCCTCGACGCGGGGTGGAGTGCCCCATAAGCGCTGACTTGACGGCTGAACGGCTTGCCGGATGGGCCCGTGACGAGGGAACCTGTGGCGAGCATATCGGCGGAACGGGGACGATACGGCCAAGTGATCTCCAGTTTCCCAGAGCCGGACTTCAGGACCGCATGAGATTGTCACAGAGAGCCGAAGAGGTCCGCTGGCACTACACAACCGTCCAGCCAGTGACTCCCTGCGCTTTCGCCAGCGCAGAAGTCCAGTGCGCTAGTAAGTACGCTATGAACTGCCTCGCTTCAAACTCACTCATCGGGTTCTGTGGGACCTCTGAGTACCGCTTAGAGTGGCGGGCATAAACTCCCGAGATCTCGGGATCGTTTGCTGCACGAGTGAACCGTTCGCAGGCGTTCTCCGATATACCAAGTTTCTGGATCCCTTCGAGTCCAATCGTATCCAACACGACCTCGTAAGCCTTATACAACCCAAAAAACGGCTCGGCACGACGCCCAAAGTACAAGAGTGCCTCAGAGAGCGCCGCATTCGTCTGCACTAACTTGTATACGGGGCCGATGGTAGGCCCGCCGCTCTGCAGATATTGTTGTGCCCGGTCGTAATCCTGAACTGAAGTGATCTTAACGTCGTCCCAGACTAGCTGAAACGGTCCGCCGTTATCGCGGGTGCCGATTATCCCTTTCAGCGTGAGCTCCTGGAACGCGGAGAACTGCATCCTCAGCATCCCGTTCAGCAATGGCAAGAATCGCTCAGCCATACTGATAGCAACGCCGAAATCCATTCTGGGGCGGAGTCGTTCCCAATCCACCCGTGCGACGTCTCCCGCCGCTAACCTCGTGAGTTCCGGATCGTGAACTGACTTTAGCAGTAAGGAGATATCGAGAGGGCTCTTGGATTTCACCTCCAACTGCCAATTGCGTCCGTGCGTCTCTTCTTTGGGTATTGCCCCAGGAGCCACCAGCACACGTGTCGTGGTGCCAGGCGGGTTCGTTGCAGTGGGATGTACGCCATCGGTGCCTCCCGCCTTGGTCGCGAAAACATCCATCCGTTCCAAACGAGGACGGCTGTAGCAGCAGTTCTTGTATTTCTTGCCACTGCCACAAGGGCAGCGAGCGTTGCGCCCGATCTTCACGTAGAATATCGTATCTCCCAGCATTCGGCTCCGAGTGTCCAGATCTTTATCCGATCCGGATGCTCCCTCGCTGCCTCTGTCGTCACTGAGTCAAAGCCGTTCTGGGGGGGGCGGGCGGGTACATGGCCGTAACACGTCCAAGCCGTAGAAGGTTCCCGCTTCCCATCTCTCCCAAAATCGTCACCATCCGCCCTCGATGTCCTTAAGTCCCGAGTGTTCCGTAGGCTCAAATGAGATCAGGACGCGTAGGTTAGCGCTTATGGGGGTGCCTCCTGGGCCCGGAGGCGCCGAGACCGGACGGAGAAGAATTCCATGGTGTTCCCCGCGTTTTTCCCCGCGCCTCCGGGTCCAGGGGCCCCCCCGCGCCGAGCAGGTTGAGCGCGGGAGGAATGCGAGTTTTCGGAGAGGCGGGAGAAAAAGCCTCACCGTTGTTGTATACCTGGGGTATGGGAAGTCCGAAGTTCATCCCCACGGCGGAAGCGCTGGGGACGGTGGCGCGCGATCTGCGCTTTCATCCTTCCACGGTGGAGCATCCGCGGGTTCTGGATGGGGACC
>JASHSS010000015.1 GCA_030038565.1 Bryobacteraceae bacterium | reverse complement strand
ATATCGACGGGGAAATCGGCGTCGTGCAGGCCCTCCATCACCTGGTCCGCGGCGGATTCGATGGCGGCTGCGAGGGCGGCGGGCAGGTATCCGCGAGCGCCGTTGATCTTGGCGGCGGCGCTCTTGATGAGGCCCAGAGCGCGGAGGAACTCGCGCGGGAAGGGACGGCCGCTGATGGGGAAGTTGGCGATGGCGCGGGCGGTGGAGGCGCCGTAGAGGGCCGAGGAGGGGACTCGCATTTCGCCCATGCTGTCGCGTTCGATACGGCCGTCATCCATACCTTTATTCTCGCGCGGGGAGGGTGGGTCGGCGGCGGCGGGCCAGCACCGGGAGGGGCGCTCCCTTAGGGTTTGCGGCCGGGCGCAGCGGTCTGAGGCCGATGCGCCCGCGGGTTCAGAACGGGTTCGCTGTCGAAGGGCATGGCGCTACTTCAGGCGCAGCAACTGGTCGTAGACGGCGCGTTTGGAAAGGCCGCGGCGGCGGGCTACCTGCTTGATGGCGTCCATGCGCGCGGCGCCCGCCCGCACGAGGGCTTCGACGGCTTCGTCGATGGGAGTGTGGTCGGGGGGAGGCTGGGTGGCTTTGCCGATCAGGATGGTGAATTCGCCCTTGACGGCCTCGCGGCCGGCAAGCGTGGCGCGAATCTCGCCGGCAGTGCCGCGCAGGAACTCCTCGTGGATCTTGGTCAGTTCGCGGGCCACCACGACGGGGCGCGGGCCGAGGGTTTCTTCAATTGCCGCGAGAGCCTCCAGGATGCGGTGGGGCGCCTCGTAAAAGACCAGGGTGGCCTGTTCCCCGGAGAGCGCTTCCAGAACCTTGGCGCGCGGCCCGGGCTTGGAGGGGAGAAAGCCGCCGAAGTGGAAGGCGTCGGTGGGCAGTCCGGAGGCGGCCAGGGCGGTGAGGGCGGCGGAAGGGCCGGGGATGGGCTGCACGGGGATCTGGTTGAGGATGGCCGCGCTGACCAGACGGTAGCCGGGGTCGGAGAGCAGGGGCGTGCCGGCATCGGTGACCAGGGCCACGGATTCGCCGGCGAGCATGCGGGCCACCAGTTCCGGGGCGCGCTCGATTTCGTTGTGGTCGTGATAGCTGATGGTGGGCTTCTGCACGCCGTAGTGGTCCAGAAGGGCGCGGGTGTGGCGGGTGTCCTCGCAGGCGATCAGGGAGGCTTCCCGGAGGACGCGCACGGCGCGGAGGGTGATGTCCTCCAGGTTGCCGATGGGGGTGGCGACGATGTACAGCGAACCGGGCACTCTATGAGTATGCTATGAGTCCACGGGCCAGGGCCATGCGCGCTATCCTCTAGAGAAGATGCCTGTGGAACTGAAGACGCCCCTGGCCATTCAGGCGGGCGACGTGCGCGCCGCGGCGGAACGCATCCGGCCGCTGGCGCGGCGCACACCGGTGTTCACGTCGGCCGGGTTCGACGCGGAATCGGGCGTGCGCGCCTACTTCAAGTGCGAGAACCTGCAGCGCGGCGGCGCGTTCAAGATCCGCGGCGCCTCAAACCTGATCCTGTCGCTTTCCGGGGAAGCCCTGTCACGGGGGGTGGTGGCCTATTCGTCGGGCAATCACGCGCAGGCCACCGCGATTGCCGCGCACCACGTGGGGGCGCGGGCCACGATTGTGATGCCCGAAGATGCGCCGCGCTCGAAGATGGAGGCCACCCGGGCGCGCGGGGCGCATATCGTCACCTACAATCGATTCCAGGAAAGCCGCGAAGCGATTGCCGCGGGCATTCTGGCGGAGACCGGCGCGACGCTGGTGCCGCCGTTCGATCACCCGATGATCATGGCGGGCCAGGGGACGGCGGCGATGGAACTGCTGGAGGAGACCGGTCCGCTGGACGCCCTCATCGCCCCGGTGGGCGGGGGCGGGCTGCTCTCGGGGTCGGCCACCATCGCCCGCGAGCTGAATCCGGAGATTCGTATTTTTGGGGCGGAACCCGAGGGCGCCAACGACACGCTGCTTTCGCTGGAGGCGGGGACGCGCGTAACGGTGCCTCACCCCAACACCATCGCCGACGGCCTGCGCTCGCCCAAACCAGGCGAACTGACCTTCCCGATCCTGCAGCGGTTCGTGGAGCGGGTGCTGCTGGTGAGCGACGCGGAGCTGCGGGCGACCGTGAAATTCCTGTTGCTGCGGCTGAAGATTCTGGCCGAACCGAGCGGCGCCGCCTCGGTGGCCGCAGTTTTGTTTCGCAAACTTCCCCCCGGAATCCGTAGCGTGGGGGTGATCATCTCGGGTGGCAATGTCGACTTCGAAGAGCTGGCGCGGTATTGAGTGCGGGGCGGTGGTGTTGGCCGTGGGACTGGCGGGCTGCGCCCATAAACGGCATGTGCGGGCGGTTCCGCCCGCGCCGGTGGCGCCGGGTTATACGGAGACCGGCATCGCGAGCTGGTACGGCTATCCATATCATGGGCGTCCTGCGGCGGATGGTGAAATTTACGACATGGAGAAGATGACAGCGGCTCACCGCACGCTGCCCTTCAACACCTGGGTCCGTGTTGAGAATCTCAGCAACTCCAGGACGGTAGAACTCCGCATCATCGACCGCGGCCCCTTTGTGGGAGGACGCATTATCGATGTTTCCCACGCTGCCGCTGTGGCTCTCGACATGATCGGCCCCGGTACGGCTCGCGTCCGCATGGTAGTGATCCGCGCTCCGGAGCCAGTGACCGCCGGGATCTTTGCGGTTCAGGTGGGCGCGTTTCAAAGCCAGCGCAGCGCCGAGCGGGTGCGTGCACGCATGGCTTCGCGATACGGCGCGGCGCGGCTGGTGCTGCGCGAGGGGAGACCCAACGTGTGGCGGGTGCTGGTGGGAGTGGAGGGCACCGAGGAAGGGGCCAGCGGACTGGCCGAGCGGATCCGCGACGAATCTGGTGAGAGAAACGCTTTCGTGGTGCGACTAGACTCTTAATCGGGTTCGCCGCAACGGCCGGCCGGGCCGGTTGGGTAGCAAGGCTTCGGCAGGCTGAGGGCTTGGCCCCACCCCCCATGGGCGGTGGCGGGCGGCGGACCAGTTGAATCGCCCGCTTATGAACCACGCCCGAAACGGCCATGCCCACCGCCTGGTGGGCGCGTCGGAGTCGATCGAAAACATCCGCCGTCTGATCGCCAAGGCTGCCCGCAGCGACCTGCCAGTCCTGCTGCTGGGAGAAACCGGGACGGGCAAGGAAGTGGTGGCGCGGGCCATTCACCACGCCGCCCCGGGCGGACACTTCGTGCCCATCGACTGCGGATCGCTGGTGGGGCCGCTGATGGAGAGCGAGCTTTTCGGGCACAGGAAGGGCGCGTTCAGCGGGGCCTTTGAGAGCAAGAGGGGATTGGTGGAGCTGGCCGATGGCGGGATCGCGTTCTTCGACGAGATCGGCGATTTGCCGCTGGACATGCAGGTCAAGCTGTTGCGCCTGCTGCAGGAGCGCGAGTTCCGGGCGGTGGGAGCGCTCGAATGGCGCAAACTGGATGTGCGCATTATCGCCGCCACCCATCGCGACCTGAAGGCCGAGGTGGCGGCCGGGCGTTTCCGGCAGGACCTCTATTACCGATTAAACGTGTTCCCCATTCATCTGCCGCCGCTACGCGAGCGCAAGCAGGATATCCCGCTGCTGATCGAGCACTTCCTGGAGGGCCGCTTTCAGCCCGGTCCCGATCTCGCCGCGACGCTGATGTCTTACAACTGGCCGGGCAACGTGCGGGAGCTGCAGCATTGCCTGGAGCGTCTGGCGGCGCTGCGGTCCGAGGGCGCCCTGCGGATTTCGGATCTGCCTTCGGCCCTGCAACAGCACCAGGCCGCGGGCAGTCTGGGGGCGCTCTCGCAGATCGTGGAAGAGCGGGTGGAGGAACTGCCAGCCGTCCGGATTTCGCCCACGTCGCCGGTTATTTCGATCCCCGAGAGCGAGCGGCAGACCATCTCGGCGGCTCTGGAGGCAGCCGGCGGCGGGCGCATGCGCGCGGCAAAAATGCTCCGGATTTCGCGTACCACGCTGTACCGGAAGATGAAAGAATACGGAATGGATTGACCATCGCGCTGGACGCCACCTATAGTCTCGGTGAGGCTCTCTCGGGAGTGGGACTCTACTCCCGCGAGATTCTCCTGGGCCTGGCGGCCGCGCACCCGGAGACCCGCTTCCACTTCTATTACCGGCCGCACCGCTTCCTGCGGGCGCAATCCGACCGACTCCCCGCGAATGTGCGCCGGCGGCTGCTGGCCGGGCCGTTAGGGCTGCGCGGACCTGCGCTGTTCCACGGGTTGAACCAGCGCCTGCCGCAGGCCAACGCGCGGCTCTCGGTGGCCACCTTTCACGATCTGTTCGTGCTCACCGGAGAATATTCGACGGTCGGGTTTCGCGAGCGTTTTGCGGCCCAGGCGCGCGATGCGGCGGCGCGGGCCACCGCCCTCATCGCGGTTTCAGAATTCACCCGGCGCCAGGTGATTGCGCTGCTGGGGGTAGCGGCGGAAAAGGTTTCGGTGGTGCACCACGGCGTACGCCGGCTGGAGGGCGCTGGCGGGGCGGCGCGAGAGAAGATCGTGCTCAACGTGGGGGCGATCCAGAAACGCAAAAACATCGCGCGGCTGGTGGAGGCTTTCGAGACGGTGGACGACTCCTGGCGCCTGGTGCTGGTCGGTTCGGCGGGTTATGGGGCGGAAGAGATTCTGGCGCGGATCGACGGCAGCCCCGCCAAAGCACGGATCACCGTCACCGGCTACGTGACACCGGAATCGCTGGCCGGATGGTATGCCCGCGCCATGGTTTTTGCGTTTCCGTCCCTGGACGAAGGATTTGGAATGCCGGTGCTGGAAGCCATGGCCAGTGGAATCCCGGTGCTGGCGGGGAACCGCTCAGCGCTCCCGGAAGTGGCAGGCGAGGCCGCCTGGCTGGTGGACCCGGAGAATACCGAAGCCCTGGCGGAGGCCCTGCGATCGATAACGGCACAATCCGAATTGCGCGAAGATCTGGCTCGACGGGGAGTCTTGCGGGCCCGCCTCTTCACCTGGGAAAAGGCAGTACGCGAAACGTGGAACATCTACCAACGGGTCTTAGGTTAAGCGCCCGGACAGCTACCGGTTTTCGTCGTCTACAGCGATTTTGAGAGCTCGCAGAAAACGATGGTCCTGGGACGTAAATTTGATCTTCCCGGCGGCCTCGAATCCCCGTTTTGGCTCCTCGGTCACTTCGGGCTGCTCGTCTGGCTCCTCCCCCTCGGCATCGCCGGTGTTTTCATCCCGCCGGTTGAACCCGATGGTTGCCTCCAGAACGAGGAAAACATCGTACCCGGCCTTTTTGATCTCGCCGATCGCCTCGGCGATCCGGTCGGACTCGGAAAGGGAATCGTTGATCGCGTTTCCCAATTCCTGCATGAGGTGCTTCAATGGCTCGTCCACAGGTACTCCCTACACTATGTGGATGCTCTCCGCTAGTCCGGAGTTCCACCCAGGGGCCTCGACTCCACCCGCTTCGATTGTAGTGGAGCCAGCGCTCCTTCACAAGTCAACTAAATGTTCTATCGGCAGTTTGGCATCCAAACTTCATGGTCCGGTGACCGGTCCTGACGCTTTTGTTACGATAATGATGTGTGGCAGCGTCAGGCGGTCCGATCGGGACGGAAATTCGTAAAGCACGTAGTACCCGCCGTGGTAAAGCCCACCAGGATCCTGTGGAACCAATTTATCGGCTTTATTTTCATGGTTTTCGCCATTTTCTTCGGGTTCAAAACGGTGCGCTTGATGATCGAGTACGCGAAGCACCCCCCGTCGGACCCGACCATGCCGGTGGTTAATATTTCGATTGCCGCTATCCCCACACTGGCGGCGGCATGGTTCGCGTTAACCTCGTTCCTGCGCGCCCGCAGGATTGCCCGGTCTTGAGCGGCGGGGGGCGCAGACATCCCGGCCGGCTGCCTGCCTGTGGCAATCCGCCCGCCGCGTGAGGCCGATTACGCCACCTGGTGCGAGTACACAGGATCGAAAACCACGTCCGGGCGCTGCCTTCGCTGGCGCGTCCGTACGCGCAGCCCCAACCGGTGCATGATCCGGCCCACGTGATCGGGATCGTAACGCACCCCGAAGCGCTGCTGGATGGCACGCGCGAAGCGGGTGGTGGTCCAGCGGTCGGATTCGAAGCCCGCGGCGCGCGGTCCGTCCCCGTAGACCCGGGTCAGTTCGGCAAGCTGTTCCTGATTCAACCGGCTGGGACGCCCCGGCGCACGGCGCTTGCGGAGCGCCTCGATGCCTTTCCCGCTGAGCGCACGATACCACCGCGAGGCGGTCGTGCGGCTAACCCCGAACTTTCGGGCGATTTGGGACTGCGAGAGTCCCCTTTGCAGGTCCTGAGCGGCCATCAGGCGCCTGCTCTCCATTTCATCGCGAGTGAGAATGCTTTCTGCGCTAGTATCCATCTCCCCCTCTCGCGCGGTTGATTGAGTTCCAGAGCGATATCAGAATAGCAGAAAACATTCGATATGCAAATTGTTTTTTTACAGAAAATATTAAAAACGTTTCAGGGAGCGTCCGCGGGCGAGCCGCTGAGCTGGGGATGCAGCCGGCGGGCGGCCGGCGCCGGAAGGAGCGCCGGAGAATGCAACCGGCGGTCGGCGGGGCCGGCTGACGGGCGACCGGGTGAAGTGACGCGCGGCGGGCGCGGTCAGTGTGATGGGAACGAGATCGGCGGGCGGCGGGCCGAAGGCTTAGGGACGCCGGGCGATGTTGGCGGGGCGAACGCCGGATGGGCAGCGGAAGGGGGTGGCTGGGGGCTTGAAAAAGAGGCGCCGAAGGAGAAACGGCAGCCGCAGGCGGCTGGCAGACGCGAGGGACGCCGGCCGGGAAGACGGGCGGGCACGCGGCGGCGGGGAGGCCGGCGACGACGACCGTGATGGAACTCGACGCGAGACGCTTCAGGGCCAAGCTAGAGCCGCGGTGATGGGTCGCCCACGGCGGTTCCGGGCGGCCTGGTTTTGCCCGGCGGCCTGTTTTCCCCCGCCCTATTGTTCAAGCGGGCACAGAGGCCCGGAGAACTCGGGGCTTCCGATAAAGCCCTGGCCTGGGGTTCCCGGTCCCAGGATCTGGAGGCGGGTGCGATACCCGGACGGGCCCTGGAACAGAATCCCGGGGCCGCCGGTATTGGCGACGCCCAGCCAGTATTGGAGGCCGCCCGGGTCGGGGTCGCGGCCCAGAATCACGAGGTACAGCATGGTGACATAGATCCCGTTGGTGTGATCCACGTGGAATGCGCCGGTGCTTTGGAACTCGTTGGCCACCGCGCCGATGGGGGCGATGCTGCTGGTTCCGGCGGGAAAGCCGGTGAGGATACTGAAAGTCGCCGCCAGCCCATTGGCCTCGGCGAGGACGGTTTCCGAGGGAAGCGGGGCGCGGTTCAACAGGTTGAGGTACAGGCTGGTAACGGTGGATGCGGTGGCCGTGGTGTTGGGGCCCGCGAGCGAGAGGTATAGGCCGGGAATCGCCTGCGCCCCTGACCGGATGGCGGCCACGGACGTGGTGAACTGGGCATACGTGGGCGGTGCGCCAACGGCCGCCTGGTAAGCCGCCATCACGGCGAAATCCGAGTCGAAGGCTTCCGTGCTGGTCAGGAAAGAATCGGCCATCTGGCCCAGACCCGCCCCGCCCGCGCCGGTCCAGAAGGCGAATCCGCCGGCGTCGGGGTCACGGCCGAATACCGCCTGGTAGAGCAGGCGAACTTCGCGCTGGACCAGGGTTTCGCTGTCCGGGGCCTCGGTCACCGAAACGCTGGCGGTGGCTCCGGTGGAGGAATTGATGGCGATGACGCCCGTGCGGGTCAGGGTACTCGCGTTGCTGAGCGCGGTGAAGGTCAGGGTATTGCCGCCGACGCTGGCGGCCAGCCAGGGAGCGCCGGTGTAGCTCTCCGCGATAAACTGGCCTCCGCAGCCCCATCCGGAACTGCTGGAGTTGGGGAGCGCCGCCGCAGTCAGGGCCCCGCAACTGCCGGCTGTAAAAATGGTTATGCTTTGGGGAATCTCGGGCAGAAAGCCGCCGGCCGACGCGGTGCCGAATGAACCGGGGGTAACGATGGCCGCGCCGGGCGTGAGCGTGCACGTCGCGGATTGCGAAAGAGCCAGGGGAATGCCGGGGGATCCCGCCGCAAGCCAGAGCGACAGGGCCAGGGCCCGGCGGGCGCCTCCGCGGCGTCGTGGCACGGGAGGGGGAACGGCGGGCCCAACGGCCAGCCGCGACGATTCCACGAATCGGTTCAAAATGGTTTACCTGCCGGAGTAGGGTAGCATCGGCGTGATGCCGGAGGATAGTCCTGTCGGTACGGGTACGAAATCGGCGTTACGGGCTATCGCGCGCTCAGTTCGCGCTGGGGCGGGCGGCGGAATCTACCACGAAGTAGGCTACCGGGACCCTGGCCGGTTCCATGCGAAGACCGAGTTGCTCGCGCAAAGCGGTGGAGAGGGCCGGACCGCCATTCTCATCCCAGGAGAGCGTGAAGTCGTACTCGCCCGGAAGATCGGTTTTGTCAATGCCCGGACCATGCCAGCCCATGGCCGATAGCAGGTCGACCAACTGCGCGAGCGAGTACTTCTTCGCCTGAAGCGAGACGGGCTCCGACCCGGAAGGCTTGATCAGGGCATTGCCGTCGGGACCGGTGAACGACACGCGGGTTTCCTGGCTCGTGGAAGCCTGCAATTTCGGTCCGCCTTTGGCCACTACCAGGGCGAATCCCGGCATGTCTTTGGTCTGGCGGTGGAACTTCAACTGGAAGCGATCGATCAGCAGATTTTGCAACATGCCGCGAAGCTGCTGCTCGGTGGCCTTGGACGTGTCCTCGGCTTTGGCCTCGACGTCGAACCGCTCGTCGCCGCGGGCGATCCAGTCCGGACCGCTCTCGAGCTGCGCCATGGACTGCAAGCCCCAGGCGAAGTTAATCAGGTGGCTGAGGCGCGCATCGGTGAGCTCGCAGCGGCCGAGCGGAGGGGCCTGGGCCGCTTGCCGGGGAGAGTAGACGGTGTCGATTCCATGACAGCCGCCGGCCACCCCGTTTCTTCCCGAGCCGCTGGGCTTCACCGAGGCGACTTCGAACGCCAGGGGCGCGGAGGGCGGGCGCGGCTGCGCCCACAGGGCAAGGCCGGCCGCGATCAGACCGAGGATGGCTTTCACGGGAACCTCCTTCAGGGACGGTAATAGCATAATAGACCATCGGGGCCGGGTGGCGTTGGCAAGATGAATGGGCGGTGGTATGTCATGTCGCATCGCGCGCCGCCCTGCTATCGTAGGTAAAAGCCATGCCCGGCGACCGTACGCGAAACCAAGACGATCTCCGCAACTTCGCGGAAACACGCAGGCTGTGGCGCGGCGAGGGGGACGGGAAGCGGGGCTGGTGCGCGCGCCCTGGGGGGAGTGCGTCCGAAGCTCGCGTGGCGCCGGCCGGCCTCGCAGCGAGCGACGTGGGCGGCCTGCACCGCCTGACCCGCGGCCATCCGGTTGCGGACCGCGCTTCCTAGACTAGAGGAGTTTATGATTGCCTCCATCAACCCGGCTAACGGAAAGATCATGCGCACCTTCCCTGCCCTGACCGATGCCGAGATCGATGCCCGGCTGGGCCGTTCCGTGAGCGCCTGGCGCGCGTGGCGTAATACACCGCTGGGGGAGCGGGCCCGCTGCCTTTTGGCCGCGGCCGACATTCTGGAAAACGAGCGCGACCGTTTCGGCCGCCTCATGACGCTGGAAATGGGCAAGCCCCTCACAGCGGCGCGCGCCGAAGCGGCCAAGTGCGCCACGGCGTGCCGCTATTACGCCGAATACGGTGAGCGCCTGCTGGCGGACGAACCCATCGACGCGGGCGCCGGCCAAAGCTACCTGCGCTACCAGCCCCTGGGACCGGTGCTGGCGGTGATGCCGTGGAATTTTCCTTTCTGGCAGGTGTTCCGTTTCGCCGCGCCGGCCCTGATGGCCGGCAATGCGGGGCTGCTCAAACACGCCTCCAACGTGCCCGGTTGCGCGCTGGTCATCGAGCAGATCATGAGCCGCGCGGGGTTCCCCCCGGATCTGTTCCAGTCCCTGCTGATCGGCTCCGATCAGGTGGCGCGGCTGATCGACGACCCGCGCGTCAAGGCCGTATCGCTCACCGGCAGCGAGGCCGCGGGCGTGGAGGTGGCCGCCCAGGCGGGACGGCAGATCAAGAAGACGGTGCTCGAGTTGGGCGGCAGCGATCCCTTCATCGTGATGCCCAGCGCCGATCTGGACCGCGCGGCGAGCGTGGCCGTGGAAGCCCGCACCATCAACAATGGCCAGTCCTGCATCGCCGCCAAGCGCTTCATTGTGCACGGTTCGGTGGCCGGTGCGTTTGCCGCGCGTTTCATCAATGCGATGATGGCGCTGAAGGTGGGCGACCCGATGGAGGAGAGCACCCAGATCGGTCCGCTGGCGACCCCGGCGATCCTGGAAGACCTCGACCGGCAGGTGCGGCGATCGGTGGAAATGGGCGCGCAGTTGCTCTTCGGGGGACATCGGCTGGACCTTCCTGGAAATTACTACGCGCCGACCGTGCTGGCGGATGCCCCCCCGGAATCGCCGGCCTACCGCGAAGAGTTGTTCGGCCCGGTGGCGCTGCTGATGCACACCGACGGCATCGACGACGCCATCCGCCTGGCGAACGACACGGCGTTTGGTCTGGGCGCCAGCGCCTGGACGGCCGATCCCTTCGAACAGAACCAATTCATCGACGAACTGGAAGCCGGCATGGTGTTCATCAACGGGATGGTGGCCTCGGATGCGCGGCTTCCCTTCGGCGGCGTCAAGCGGTCGGGCTATGGCCGGGAGCTGAGCGCCTGGGGCATCCGCGAGTTCGTCAACGTCAAGACCGTGCGCATCGCGTGAGTTGAGGGCCGGCTCCGGGCTGTGAAGCGCGGAGTGCGAATGCGCCCCCGCGCGGGCCGCCTGCCGGCATCGCTCGCGGCCGCAGGAATGCGGGGGTGCGCGGGAACGGCGGCCCGCCGCGCTGGCAACCATGGGGATTGCCCGTTTGGACGCGGGCAACCCAGGGCGCCGGGCTGAATTGCGCGCTTCGAATTCGGCATGTTACCTTGGCAATTAAAAGATCGCCGCCGCGCGAAGTGTCCCAGGTCCCCCAAGTGAAACCTGCCGGTAAGCGTCCGAAGTCATCGCCTCCGAAAGCGTCTCCGCCGCCGCGGCGTGTTTCGCGCCAGCTTGTGGCAGCCGCGGGGCTGTGCGTGCTCACCACCCTGGCCTTCGCCAACTCGTTCAGCGCCGGCTTTCCGCTGGACAACAAAGCGCTGATCCTCGATGACCAGCGCGTGCACGCCGCCACCTACGACAATGTGGGATTGATTGTCCGTCACACTTACTGGTGGCCTCGCGGGGGCAGCGGCCTGTATCGCCCGCTGACGACGCTCTCGTACCTGTTCAATTACGCGGTTCTCGGCAACCAGGACCGTCCGGCCGGGTACCACTGGCTGAATCTGCTGCTGCACCTTCTCAACGTCCTGCTGGTCTACGCGCTCACCCGCAAACTGATCGGCGAATTCTGGCCTCCGGTGTGGCTGGCGGCGCTCTGGGCCGTCCACCCCGCGCTCACCGAGTCGGTCACCAACATTGTCGGCCGGGCCGACCTGCTGGCGGGGGCGGCGGTGCTGGCGGGCTTCCTCATGTACCTGAAGGGCGCGGATGCCGAAGGTTTCCGGCGGGCGGGCTGGTTCACCGGGTTGATGGCCGTCACGTTCGCGGGGGTTTTCTCGAAGGAGAGCGCCGTGCTCATCGTGGGGCTGATCGTGCTATACGAATGGCTGTGGTGGCGCGAGCGCCGGCTTTCGCTGATCCTGGGCGCGGTGGCCGTGCTCATCCCCATCCAGGTGATGCTCTACCAGCGGTCCCTGGCGCTAGGGGCCGACCCGGCGACCGATTTTCCGTTCACCGATAATCCTCTGGTGGCGGCAGGTTTCTGGCAGGCCAAACTCACTGCCGTCAAAGTGATGGCCCACTATCTGGGGGTGGCCCTGTGGCCGCTCAGGCTTTCGGCGGACTATTCTTACAACCAGATTCCACTGGCTACCGGGACCGCGCAGGATTGGGGCTGCTGGCTGGTGGTGGCCGCCGTGTGCGGGGCCGCCGCGCTGGTCTACCGGCGCAACCGAACGGCGTTTTTCCTTTCGTCTTTCGCGGCCCTCACGTTTCTGCCGACCTCCAACCTGCTATTTCCGTTCGGCACGATCATGGCCGAGCGGCTGCTCTATCTGCCGTTGATCGGGCTGCTGGCCTGCGCGGTGCTGGGGATCTACGCCCTCGGCCGGCGCTTCCAGGCGCCTCGCCTGGCGCCCGCTGTGCTGGCGCTGGCGGTCTGCGGGTGCGCCGTACGCACGTGGGCTCGCAATCGGGATTGGCGCGACGACCTGTCCCTGGCGCGGGCTTCCGTGGAAAGCTCTCCCGCCAGCTTCAAGACGCACCAGATGCTGGCCGAAGCCCTGTACGCGGCGGACCCGGCGCGCACTGACCTCGAACCCATCCTGGTGGAGGCCGAAAAAGCGCTGGCCATCCTCAAGAACGTGCCCGACGCCCGGAACACGGCGGAAATCTACCGGTTCACGGGCGACTGTTATCTGACGCGCGGCGATCAACTGGAGGCGCGCCAATCTCCCGGTGCGGCGGAGGCGTACCACCGCGCGCTGGATGTGCTGCAACGCGGGACGGCCATTCTGGACGCGTATCGCGCGCGCCAGTTGGCCAGGCTGCGGGCCGAGGGAAAACCGGACCGGCTACTGGGCGCCAGCCCCAACGACGACATCTACCGCCTGCTGGCGACCGCCTACTTCAACAACGGGGATGGCGACAAGGCCTTCGATGCGGCCATCCAAAGCCGCAAGCACGACCCGCTAAACCCGGCGGTCTACAGCGAGTTGGGGCACATCCTGTTTGCCGTCGGCCAGCCCGCCGATGCCGCGGCTGCCCTGATGGAGGGCATGCTGGTCACCTCCGATGCGGGCTTGCGCAAGCAACTGGTGGACCTGTACGGCACGGCATTCAATCCCGGAGGGTGCGCCATCACCAGCGGGCCTTACGGCCCGGCGATCAATCCGCAGTGCCCCATCGTGCACCAGAACCTGTGCGACGCGGGCCTGGATGCGGTGCGCATCCGCATGGCAACCGGGTATCCTGAGATCGCCGCGAAACTGAAGAAGAGCTTCCTGGACGATTACGCCTGCCCCGCCGGTCCGCTGAACCAGGCGCTGCCCGATTCGCCGCCTGCCAAGTAGCATGAGACGGAAATCCGCCAAGCCGCCGCCCGCCGCTGCGAAAGCACCGGCCACCGCGTCGATTCCCGGCTTGGCGGCCATCCCGGGCTTTCTCGAACGGCACGCGCCGGCCTGCGCCATCGCCCTGGTGATATTGGCGTCGGCGCGGATTATCGCCACCTACCCGGTTTTCAACCACACCATCGACGAACCTGTCCATGTGGCCTGCGGAATGGAATGGCTGGATAAAGGCGCCTACACCGGTGAGCCGCAGCATCCGCCGCTGGCGCGGGTGGCGGCCGCCCTCGGGCCGTACCTGTCGGGCATCCGCTCGCAGGGAATCGCCACGAGCGACATCTATAGCCTGCCCCGCGAAGGCACGGCCATCCTTTATAGCGGCCATCACTACGAACGCACGCTGGCGCTGGCCCGATTGGGCATCCTGCCGTTTTTCTGGATCGCCTGCGCGGTGGTTTACTGGTGGGGCGCGCGCTACTTCGGCAAGCCGCTGGCGGCGGTGGCCGTGTTCCTGTTCAGTTTCACCCCCACGGTTCTGGCGCACGCCGGCCTGGCCACCACGGATATGGCGCTCACCGCGTTTCTGGGCGCGGCCTTCCTGAGCGGGTTGATCTGGGCGGAGCGCCCCACTCGCGGTGGGGCCGTCCTGTTCGGCCTGGCCACGGGCCTGGCGGTACTCTCGAAATTTACCACTCTGCTATTTCTGCCGGCAGCCGCGGTGGTTGCCCTGGTCTGGTATTGGGCCGCCGGGCACAACCTTCCCGCGAAGGGCATCGCCGCGCGCCTGCCGACTTTCGCCCTGGCCGTGGCGATTGGAGCGTTGACCATCTGGGCTGGTTACCGGTTTTCCTTCGGCCCGGTGGATTTCGCATCTGTGCGGCTGCCGGCTCCTAAACTGTATGCCGGAATCGAAACCGTCTGGCTGCACAACCAACTGGGGCATTGGAGCTACGTGCTGGGGCAGCGCAGCCCGCTGGGCTTCTGGTATTTCTACCCGGTGGCGCTAGCGGTGAAGACGCCTCTGGCGCTGGCCGCCCTGGCGGCATTCGGAGCGGTGCTGGCGTTTCGCAAAGATTCCGGGCTGCCCTGGCTGTGGATTCCCCTGGCCTTCGCCGCCGCCGTTTTGCAGGCCGGGATGCTTGGGCACATCAACATCGGAGTGCGCCACGTGCTTCCGGTCTACATGGGGATGGCGCTCCTCGGCGCGGCGGGATTTCTGGAGCTGCTCAAGAGGGCCGAGGGGCGCAGGTCCATCGGAATCCTGGCGGTGGTTCTGGCGGCGTGGTTCGCGGGATCGTCGGCTCTAAGCCATCCCGATTACCTGGCCTACTTCAACGCGCTCGCAGGCTCGCATCCGGAGAACATCCTGGTGGATTCGGACCTGGACTGGGGCCAGGATATCCAGCGGGCAGCCCGGCGGCTGCGCGAACTGGGCGCAAAGCAAGCCACCTTCCCGCAATTCATCGTTGGGGATCTGGAGAAGGAGCACGGCTTCCCGCATCTCCAAGGCAACTTCGATCCGGTCCACCAACCCGCCGGATACTTTCTGTGCGGCGCGACTTTCTGGAAGGCCTATCATTTCGGATTGCCGCAGGATCAACCGGTCTGGGTGGACGATGTGAAGCCTGACGAGCGGATCGGCAAGGGCATGTTCCTCTGGTACCGAAAGGGGCCCAACTAAAGTACTATTCAGTTTCCAAAAAGGTAATTCGGTGATGGCCTGATCGGCCGAGGGCGCCTCATCAGCGAGTCGATGAGCTAAATCAGACAGTCGCCGAAGGGCGGGGATGGGGAAGCCCGGATGTGGGTAGGTTCACCACTCATGAGGTTATGCGGATCCCTCCTGTTGAAGGGATCTGTAACAGCCGCCGACTCACTCCACTTACTCGCCACAACGATTTCCGGGTGATCGCCGGCGCGCGGCGCGCCGCGGTGAGCACCATTCCCGCCGCGGATTGCGGTCCGGGGGCCTTGCGCGAATGGGCCAAAATGGCCATTGGCGGCTCGCGCAAAACCACCATAAATGGGAGAAAAAGAGTTGCGGGTGCGTTTCGATTTTGTCGCGACTAGAGCGTTAAAGCTTTGCTTTCGAAGACTTGGCATGGGCATCCAGAATTTCACTAATTTGTAGCTGAAACTATGGAAAATTATAGAAAAAAAAGGTCTAAAAAAGACATCCAAACGACTTGCATCGTTATATAGTGCTTGTTGTAAGGTCGTTCGAATTTAACCCCCCAACGTCTGGGCGTGCCCATGATCGGCATTCGCGCTCGATCCTCGTCAACGCTCACTCGTCGTGGGAAAAACTGAGGGCTAACGAGAGGAATGACTATGAGCCGAGCAAGGGCGAAAGCTTTTCTGATTCTGGCATTGCTGCTGGCTGCTGTATCAGGGCTTTGGGCCCAGGATTACCGTGGGACGATCACTGGCGTGGTGACCGATCCAACTGGGGCGCTGGTCCCCAATGCCACGGTCAGGGTGACGAACACGGCCACCAACGAGACACGCGAAGTCAAGACGAGCACGGCAGGTGTTTGGAACGTCCCGTATCTGGATCCCGGAGTATACGACGTTGAAATTAGCGCCGCCGGATTCCAGACCGTGAAACGTACGAGCATTACGCTGCTGGTGTCGCAAGTCCTCAATATGCCGGCGCAGTTGCCGGTAGGGCAGGCGACTACCGAACTGACTGTCACCGGGCAGCAGGAAGTTCTGGAAACCCAGGAAACCGACCGCGGCCTGGTTTTCGATCCCACCAAAACGCAGGAGTACCCGCTGAACGGGCGGCAGAGCTACATGCTGCTGAACCTCACGCCGGGCGTAATTTTCGGCCAGTATCAATTCGGCGCCAGTGGTTTTTCGGGCACCCGCGCCTGGGACGTGACCAACGAATACAAGTTCAACGGCGCCCGCCAGGGCAACGGCAACAATGTGTTCATGATGAACGGCACGGTGATCAGCGATAACGGCAGCCAGTGGGATTTCGCGCCCAGCATGGATGCCATCCAGGAGTTCAAGGCCGTCACCACCACCTTCGACGCTTCCCTCGGGCACGAAGCCGGCGGCGCCGTGAACACCACCATCAAGAGCGGCACCAACTCCTGGCACGGCACGCTGTACGATTACGTGCGCAACAACGTGCTGGACTCCAACTACTACCAGTCGAACCTGGACGGTCTGGGCAAGGGCCGCATGGAAGTGAACCAGTTCGGCGGCACGCTGGGCGGACCGATGATCAAGAACAAGGACTTTCTGTTCCTGAGCTACGAAGGCTACCAGGAGGCTATTCCGTTCCCCGGCGCAGGAACCACCACGATTCCGGAGAACCTGCGCGACGGGCAGAACTTCGCGCAGTACGGCATGACGATCTACGATCCCCTGACCACCCATCCCTGCGGCTCGGTCAGTACCGAACCGTGCAGCGGATCGAACGGATCGACTTATTGGCGCGATCCCTTCCCCGGCGACGTGATTCCGCAGAGCCGCATCAGCCCGGTGGCCGTGAAGATCCTCTCCTACCTGCCGGCGCCAAACACGGTCGGACAGGGTACCGGCGCCCTCGCGAACAATTTCTACAACAACGACAATGAAGGCCGTTACTGGTACAACCAGCCGATCGGCCATTGGGACCACATGTTCTCGGACAAGGACCACCTGTCGTTCATGTTCTCCGAATTCCACGGTTTCGAGTTCCGCTCTTCGAACGGCTTCGAGCCGCCTTTGACGGCCAGCGGCAACATCGATAACGAGCGCACGTTTACCGGCGTCAACATCGACGAAAGCCATGTGATTTCGTCGAACATGGTATTCGACCTGCGCGCCGGCTTCTTCCGGTTTATCCAGCTGTCCCCCGGTTACACGCAAGAAGCCAGTCAAATCACCGCGGCTTCGGTGGGGATGACCGGCATGCAGCACGCGCCCACAGTCAGCAACTCGGTGATCCCGAATATCAACATCGGCGGTTTCGCCAGCCCGTTGTTCGGGTCGGGCAGCTATAGCTGGTCGCCTTATAGCTCCTGGCAAGTCTTGCCGACTGTGAGTTGGCAGCGCGGCGCGCATGCGCTGCGATTCGGCTTCGAAACGCACTACGAAGCCAAGGGCAACGTTGGACCGGGCAACGCCTACGGCACGCTGAGCTTCGGCCAGGGCCTCACGCAACAAGCCACCGACCACGCCTCCACGACCAACGGCGGCGCCGACACGTATATGGGAGTCGCTTCCCTGTTACTCGGCATGCCGAGCGGCGGCAGCATCGACAATAATGCCAGCTACTACCTCACGCGGCCGTACTACGCGGGCTTCGTCCAGGATACCTGGCGCGCCACCAGCAAGCTGACGTTGGATATCGGCCTGCGCTACGAAGTGCAACTTCCCTACCTGGAACGCTTCAACCGCATGGCCTCGCAGTTCAACCCCAACCAGGTTAATCCGCTGAGCAGCTCGGTTCTTTCCGCCTGGAACGCCGATGCGGCGGCCTATAACGGCAATCCGGGAGGCAACCTGACCTCGTCCGGCGCGTTCTATCCGTATCCCGTGGCGCCTCCGGCGATGTACGGCGTATGGGAATTCGCCGGCGTGAACGGATATCCGCGGCGCCAGCACTACACCGACTACACCAACGGCGCCCCACGTATCGGCTTTGCCTATAACGTTGCCCCGAAGACCGTGATTCGCGGCGGCTTCGGCGTGTTCTACCAGTCCGATACCGCCAACGGCAACTCGCAGACCGGTTTCAGCGTGACGACCCAGTACACCAACTCGTTCGATGGCGGTGTAACTCCCTCGGCCTGCTCCAACCCGCTGATGTCGGGCAATCCGTGCGCGAACGGTTATCCGACTGGACCGTATTCCATCGTGGATCCGTTCCCCACGGCGCTTTCGCAAGCCAGCGGTCCGGCCAACGGAGCTTTGGCCAACGTCGGCATCACCACCAACCCAGGCACGATGCTGCACTATAAGATTCCGCGCACCTATCAGTACACTCTCGGCGTCCAGCGTCAATTGCCGAGTAACATCCTGTTGGACGTGGCCTTCTCGGGCAATTACAATAATTACACCGACTATAGCCACAACGAAGGCAATCCGCAGGATCTGGCCGGTATCCAGGACCAGATCACGGCTATGGCGGATCCCACCTTCTACAGCCGCCTGGTGCCGAATCCGTTCTACGGACTGATGCCCGTCGGCTCAACGATTTCGATTGCCACCCAGAAGACCATCAGCGCCTCGACGCTGATGAATAACTTCCCCTTATGGAGCGGCTACACCGACAATGACGTGTCGGGTGGAGAAACCTTCCGCTCCGATGCGTTGCACATCCGGGTCACCAAGCAGGCTTTCGGCGATGCCTCGAGCGCGGCGGGCATCATGACCTTCGTGCTGTCGGAAACCTTCAGCAAGGAATACGCCCTGCTGTGCTGCGTGGGCCAGAGCTGGCAGACCAACGAAGGCGCCAACCTGGTGCTGAGCCCCAACGGGCAGACCGGCACGCTGGTGCCGCATTCCTATTCCTCCCCGCAGGATAACCTGCTGTACCAGTTCGATTCCGCCAACCAGCCGGAAGAATTCGCGTTCAGCGCGATCTGGGATCTGCCTTTCGGCCATGGACGTAGATTCTTCAACGGCGTTACCGGCACCGCGGCGAAGTTCCTCAGCGGCTGGCGCACCGACTACATCCTGACCTACATTTCGGGCCAGACGATCAGTCTGCCGAGCGCCGAGAACTTCTGCGGCCAATACAACAACTACGTCACCCCCGGCACCGGGGCGCTGCAGGCCCAGACCAACGCGCACTGGTTCAACAACAACGCGAGTTGTTACCAGAACTTCCCGGCCAACGCCATCAACACCGCATTGCCGCCGCGTTTTTCGGGCAACATCATGACGCCCACCAACCCGCAATTGAACGTCGCCCTGACCAAGGACACCGTGCTCAAGGAGAACTACCGGCTCCAGTTCCGCGCGGAGTCCTTCAACGTCACCAACACCCCGATCCCCGGGGGTCCGCAGAGCACCAGCTTCACCAGCCCGGTATTCGGCGTGATTCCGTCCAGCCAGAACAACTTCCCGCGCAACATCCAATTAGCGCTGAAACTGTTGTGGTAAGGCGGTTGGCGATTCGAGGTGACGAATCCCAGTGAACGGTAGCCGGTCTCCCGGATGCGGGAGGCCGGCCCTCTCGCGGGCCGTCTGGCCCGCACAGGCCTGGGAGAAACAAGTTGAGAACGGCGCCTCCAGGGCGCCAGGGAGAAACGAATGGTTCAGCGTAAACGATTTCTGATTAGTGGAATTCTTTTAATGGCTGCGGCGCCGGCTCTTTTCGCGCAGACCAACACGGCGGAAGTTTTCGGAGGTTACGACTATTCTAAGGTCGATCCGGAAACCAATCTCACGCGCGTGAACTCGAGCGGCTGGGCGGTGTCGGCGGCGGCGGTGCCTTTGAAGTGGTTCGGCGTGGGAATCGAAGTTTCGGCGGTATTCGGCAACATTCCGATTCCCAGCGGGATCAGCGCGCCCGACCTGCACGAAAAGGAATACAGCTACCTGGTGGGACCGCAGTTCCGGTTCCTCAACAAGCAGCGCGTGCAAAGCCAAGTGAAGATGTATGTAGGCGGCGCGTTTTCCAAGGTGAGCCTGGACGCCCAGACCTCGCCGGGCGCCACCGCGCAACTGGGATCGGCCGGATATAACAACTTCACCCAAACCAAGTTCGCGGCCATGCTGGCAGTCCCGGTGGATATCGGGGTGACGAAGTTGATCGCCATCCGCGTCGAGCCGGCGATTTATCTGACCAACTTCAACGAATCCGGCCAGGGCAACTTCCGGGTCACCATCGGGCCGGTGTTCCGCTTGGGGAACGGGAGGTAGCGAGACAGCGGATTCACCAGCCCCCATTCACCACGGAGGCACGCAGTTCACAGAGGCCACACGGAGAAAATCCTTCAGGATTTTCTCCGTGTGGCCTTTGTGTTCTTCAGAGACTCCCCGCGCCCTCCGTGTCTCCGTGGTGATGCGCCGCACGCCCTACTCGAACTCCCACGTCCGAAAATGGTGCTGCTGTTCGGCCATATCCACGCGCCGGCCCCGAAAGCGCACGCCTTCCATTTCGAGGCGCGTCCGCTGCTCGAGGCCGGCTTCGTATTTGAGGTTGATCTGGCCTCCCGCGCCAACCACCCTCTGCCACGGCAGGGTGTGGCCGGAGCGGTGCAGGAACTGGGCTACGTGGCGATGATACAGCGGATAACCGGCGGCCGCCGCCACCTGGCCGTAAGTGGCT
>JASHSS010000135.1 GCA_030038565.1 Bryobacteraceae bacterium | reverse complement strand
GGTAATCCGGCCAATATCGGCGACACCGTAGTGATTTACTGCACCGGGCTGGGAGCAGTTTCTCCCTCGGTCGCTGCCGGCGCGGCCGCGCCCATCACTCCGCCGTATTCGACCACCGTCAACCCGGTGACGGTGACCATCGGCGGCCAGACGGCGCAGGTGCCTTTCAGCGGGCTGACGCCCGGATACGCCGGGTTATACCAGGTGAATACGGTGGTGCCCGCGGGCATCACAACCGGAGACGCGGTGCCGGTGACCATCACCGTGGCCGGCCAGACCAGTCCGACGGTCACCATGGCAGTGCAGTGATCCTAGGAAAGCGATTTTTTGTGCCGCGCTTGCTTGTCCGTTGTAGAATGAAACCTCACATGGTTCGATATCGCACTGAAGAGAGGTCTTCATGAGATTTTGCGCATCCCCGCTCCGGATCGGGCTGCTGGCATTGATAGGCGCGGCGGCGGCTCTCGGACAAAACGTCCCCTACCTGCGTGCCGGAAGTATTGAGGTAGGACCGTTTCTCGGTGGAAGTTACGGAATTGTCAACGCCCAATATATGGTGGGCGGCAACTTCACGGTCGCGGCCAATAAGTACATTCTGCCCTACGCGGAGTTCACTTATCTCCCGCAAGTAGCCAGCCCTCCGCTGGTATCGAGCCTCCCTGCCGGTGTCGCTTCGGTTTCGGTCAACCGGAATATCGACTTTTACGACTTCCACGGCGGGGTGCACGTTCGTCTTCCGATGCTCACTCATGAGAAGCCCTTTGTCCCCTACCTGGCGTTCGGCGTTGGCGTGCTGCACCATCTGGGAACTACCGTCACGCCGACCTTCACTTACACCGACGGAACCACTCAGACGCTGCCGCCGGCGCCGCAGCCTGGAGGTTCGGACTTCGCGGTGAACTTCGGCGGCGGTATCCGTTACTATTTCTCGAGCGCCAAGTTCGGCATGCGCGCCGAAGTGAAAGTCTACAAGCCGACCGGCAGCCAGTACAGCAACGTGTTCGGCAAAGCCGAGATCGGCCTCTTCTACCAGTTCCGCTAACCAATTCTCCGTCTCATTCTTTCTTCACCGTGGATTCGGCCTTCGGAGGATAGCGCCTGCCGGCTGGCGTGCGCCGCGCTCACTGGCCCCCTCCCCGGCTCGCCCCGCCTTGGTTGTAAAGAAATGTTAAGGCGCAGCCCACCGGCCGCATAATAAAACATATGGAGAGAGGCCCCGGCCGGGTACGCGAAACGTCCCACAAGCCCCGCCCGTCTCTCGGCGCCTGGCTTTTCGTGTGCGCCCTGTGCGTGCTTTGCGGAGTCCTGGGAATCCTCCAATACCGCGCCATCACCGAGGTCAGCATCGCCGCCCGGGAGCGCCTCCACAGCAGCCTGCAGGCCAGCCTCGTCGCCCTCAGCCAGGATTTCAACACGGAGCTCCGGTCGGCCGTCGACGCCCTGGCGCCCAACTCATCCCCCAGCGCCCAGGCGGCGCAGGACGCGGTCGCGGCGGCTTACGAAAGCGCCCCGCCATCGTCGCGGCGGCATCTCTGGTTTTCTCGGATTGCCATGGCCGTTCCCCAAAAGGGCGGCGTGGATTTGCGGCTTTTCGACCGCGACGCGCGCGTCTGGATACCCGCCGGGTGGCCCGCGGAATGGAGTGGGATGCGCCGCCGCTTCGAGTTCTCCGGATCCCGCGGCGGCCCTGGAGGCGGACGCGGGCCGCAGGAACCCTCTTCGCCCGACGCGGGGCCGGCCTTCGAAACCCCCATCTTCTCCTCTTCCCCCGGCGGGTTTTCCCGCGGAGGTCGCGAGGCCTCGCGGCAGCCGTCCGGGCCGTCCCAGGGCCGCCACGAGGTCGCCTGGCTGATTCTCGAACTCGACGTTCCCTACCTGCGCCAGAATGTGCTGCCCGAGATTCTGGAGCGCCACCTCGGCGCGGATTATCAGGCCGAGCTGATCGCGCGCGCCGAGCCGCCCCAAGTGGTCTATCGCTCCGATCCCGGCGCGGCTCCCGTGCTGCCACGCAACGCCGATGCTTCCGTCAGCCTTTTCGATCCGCAAATGGCGCCGTTCCGGCGCGGGCCTCCGGAGCCGTGGCGACGCGGCGGCCCGCCCAATGGAGGGCCCGCGGGCCGGTCCGGAGGGCGCTCCGGGGTGCCCGATGAACTGCGCACTGGGCTGCCCTCCGGGGTGCCCTCGGGGGTGCCCTCTGGGCCCGGCAACGGTCCGCTACCGGATTCGGGGCGCTGGGTGCTTTTCGTCCGGCATCGCGCCGGTTCGCTGGAAGCGGTAGTTGCGCAGGCACGCTGGCGCAGCATGGCCGTCACCGCCGGTGTCCTGCTCCTGCTGGCCGCTACCCTGGCCGCGCTGGTCCGCTACACCCGCCGCGCGCAGACCCTGGCCGCCCTGCAAATGGAGTTCGTGGCCGGCGTTTCGCACGAGCTGCGCACGCCCCTCACCGTGATTCACACCGCTGCCTACAATTTGCGCGGCAAGCTGGCCGCCAATCCCGTACAAGTGGAACGCTACGGCGCGCTCATCCAGAGCGAGAGCGGACGTTTGAAGGACCTGGTCGAGCAGGTTCTACGCTTTGCCGGCGCCAATGCCGGGCACGTCCTTCAGGAACGCGAACCCCTAGCCGTGGAGGCCGTCCTGGACGAGGCTGTGGCTTTCTCCAAACCACTTCTGGAAAACGCCGGTTGCGTGGTGGAGAAGCGCGTGGACGCGGCTCTGCCCGCCGTGCTGGGCGACCGCCTGGCGCTGCGCCAGGCCATTGAGAATCTGCTCTCCAACGCCGCCAAGTATGGCTCCGGAGAGAGCCGCTGGATCGGCATCGCGGCTTCTGCGGCTGGCGGCGCGGATCAACCCGCCATCGAGGTTCGCATCTCCGACCGCGGCCCCGGCATCCCTCCGGACGAGCAGAAGCACATCTTCGACCCCTTCTTTCGCGGCTCCCGCGCCATTCAGGACCAGGTCCACGGCACCGGTCTCGGGCTGAGCCTGGTGAAGAAGATCGTGGAAGCGCACGGCGGCACCGTCCGGGTGAAGAGCGAACCGGGGGAAGGCGCCAAGTTCATCGTCCGCCTTCCCGCCATGGCCGCCGCGCCTTCTGCCGACCGTGTCCTGTCCTCGGCCGATCCCCCCGGAGGCGCCCGGTGAGCGCCCGCATCCTGCTGGTGGAAGACGAGCCCGGCCTGGTGCTGACGCTCTCCGACCTGCTGGCAGACGAAGGTCACGAAGTCGAGAGCGCCACCGATGGCGTGTCCGGCCTGGCCCGCGCCACCGCCGAGACCTTCGACCTGGTCATCCTCGACGTCATGCTGCCCGGTAAAAATGGCTTCGAAGTCTGCCGCGAACTGCGCCAACGCGGCCGCGACTGCGCCATCCTGATGCTCACCGCCAAAACCCAACTGACCGATCGCGTGGTAGGCCTCAAACTGGGCGCCGACGATTACCTCACCAAGCCCTTTGAGCCACCCGAACTGCTGGCGCGCATCGAAGCCCTGCTGCGCCGCGTGCACCGCGAAAAACTCACTCCCGTGGTGCGCTTCCAGTTCGGCAACGTGGAGGTGGATTTCGAAAAGGGAGACGTGCGCAAACAGGGCGCGCCGGTCAATCTGGCCGGCAAAGAGCTGCACCTGCTGCGCTACCTGGTGGACCATCGCGGCAAGGTGGTCTCCCGCGAAGAGCTTCTGGAAGCGGTGTGGGAATATCAGCCCGGCGTTTCGTCCAGGACCATCGACGTCCACGTCGCCTGGCTGCGCCAAAAGCTGGAAGACTCCCCGCAAAACCCGCGCCATATCCATACCGTGCGCGGAGTGGGCTACCGCTTCGCCGTGTAGCGGCCCGGTGCGGCACGCCCCGCGCCACGCCGCCCATCTATCCGCCGGGCCTGGCAGCGGGGAACCGTCCCGGCAGCCCTTCCGGCGCACGCGCGGTCACCCGCGCCGCGTTCCACCGCTGCCGGGAAGCCGAAGCCTTGCCCGGCGGTCTCCATGCCCGTCCGGCTGGCTTGCGCCGGAGCGGTGGTTTAGCGAGGATAGCACCATGAACAGACGACAGAAGACCTGGCTGACCCGCCGGTCGATGTTTCGCAGCGCCGCCGCCGCGGCCATGTTCGGCCCCTTGTTCAAGGCTACCGAGGGTTCCGCCAGCGCCCAACAAACCGTCAACCGCCGCTCCGCGCCCAGCACCCTCAAAGTCACCGACATGCGCGCCTGCCGGGTGGCCGCCAATTACGATTACCCGCTGATCAAGATTTATACCAACCAGGACGTCTACGGGCTGGGCGAGGTCCGCGATGCCGGCGTGGAAGGCATCGCGCTGATCCTCAAGGCGATGCTCGTCGGCAAGGATCCCTTGAATATCGAGGGCAACCTGAGAACCGTGCGCCAGTTCGCCGGCCACGGCCGCATGGGCGGCGGCTACAGCGCCGTCGATATGGCCCTCCACGACATCGCCGGCAAGGTCTACGGCGTTCCCGCCTACCGGTTGATTGGCAACAAGAATCACGACCGCATCCGCATTTACGCCGACACCACCTCTCACAAAGACCCCAAGGTCTACGCCGAGCGCATGCGCAAGCGCAAGGAAATGGGCTTGACCTTTTTCAAGATGGACCTGGAATCCAGTATGCTCGCCGACCGGCCCGGCGCCCTCAACGAGCGCGGCGTGTGCACCGAAAAGGGCCTCGGCTATCTCTGCGAATACATCGCCGCCATCCGCGATGTCATCGGCCCCGGCGCGCCCCTGGCCGCCGACCATTTCGGCCGCCTCACCGTCAACGATTCCATCCGCTACGCCCGGGCCTTCGAGCCGTACCAGCTTTCCTGGGCCGAAGACCTGCTCCAGGTGGCCGAGGGCCACCAGTATCCGTACCTGAACTGGCAGGCGTACAAGACCATCTCCGACGCCACCGTCACGCCGGTGCTCACGGGGGAGGATATTTTCGGCCTCCAGGACGGTTTCCAGCCGCTCATGGACCACCGCGCGGTGGACGCCATCCATCCGGATATCGAAACCTCCGGCGGGCTGCTCGAGACCAAGCGCATCGCCGACTACGCCGAAATGTGCGGCATCCAGGTGGCCATGCACCATGCCGGCTCGCCCATCGGCGGCTTCGCCGGCTATCATTGCGCCGCCACCTTCGGCAACAATTTTCTGGCCATGGAAAATCACGCGCTCGACATGCCGTGGTGGCAGGACCTGGTAACCGGCGTCCCCAAGCCGATCATCGAAAAGGGCTACGTGAAGGTGCCGGACGACCGTCCCGGGCTGGGCCTGGAACTGAACGACGCCGTAATTAAAGAGCACCTGCGCCGTCCCGGTTACTTCGAACCGACCCCCATGTTCGACGATCTGATTGTCTCCGGATTCCATCCCGGCGGCGCCTGGCCGCATTACGACGAAGAGGGCAAGTGGTGCAATTGCGTGACCTACCAGTAAACCGCGAGGAGCTATGGTGCGCGTTGCCAACCTGATCGCCATCGGCCTGGCCGGCGCGTCCGCCGTGCGGGCCGCCGACCCCACCTTTCTGCGGCGCTACCTGCCCGAGGTTCCCCCGGCTGCCTGCGATCTCACGGCCAATTCCACGGGCGCTTCTTACCGGCCGGCTTTCGGAGCGGGCGATGCGCAGGCCAGTCAGCTCAAGGGAATCGCCCGCTATGGCGAACTCACTGTGGCCCCGCGCGGCGCCAGTGCCGTGGTGAGCTACCCCGCCGAAGAGCAGATCTACTTTATTCTGGAGGGCCGCGCGACCCTGCTCTACGGCGACCAGCGCGTGCCGGTGAAGACCAACGACTTCCTGTATCTCCCGGTGGGCCTCCGGCACGGAATCGCCAACCAGTCTGGCGCGCCCGTGCGGCTCCTGGTCATGGGGTTCAAGATTCCTCGCGGAACCGATCTTGCGCCCACTCCCAAGCTCATGCTGGCCAACACCGATGATGTGCCCCTGGTGCGCGTGGCGGGACACGGCCCGACCGCGCTGTTCAAGCTGTTGATGGGCACCACCGCCAGCCAGCGCGACAAATTAGCGGCAGCCAGCCAGATGGTGAGCCTCTTCGTGATGGACTTCGCCCCCGGCGGCACCAACATCCCGCACCACCACGAAATGGAAGAGGAGATCTACTACATCCTTCGCGGCCACGGCGACATGGTGGCAGGCGGGGGCGCGGACGGCAACGAAGGCCGCTACCCGGCCCGCCAGGGCGACGCATTCTTCATCCGACTGAATGCCACCGTGGGTTTCTACAGCGGCTCCCTGAGCGGCGATCACGATCTGGTCCTGGCGGTCCGGTCGCGCTTCCCGTTCCCGCAGAGGAGGGAATAGAGAGCCGCGCTGCATCGGTCGTTTAGTTGTACTGTTCAACAGTTATACTGATAGACAGAGAAACGCATGGATATCGTGACCGTGAAAAGCAAGTTTCAGATTGTCATCCCGCAGCACGTCCGCGAGCTGGCCCATATCGAAATCGGCGACCTGCTGGAAGCGGGCGTCGAGGACGGAAAAATCACCTTCACGCCCAAAAGCCTCGTTGACCGGCATATCGCGGAAGGGCTGGAGGATGCGCGGCAAGGAAGAACCCACGGGCCGTACGCCAGTGCCGGTGACGCCGTGGCCGCGCTGGAGGCGCGGGCCAAACACCATGCCAAGAAGCGCCGCCCGTGAAGCTGCGCTTAACGGAGAGGGCCGATAAGGACTATGCGGCCATGCCGGTGTACCTCCGCAAGGCGCTCGGAAAGCAATTGGGCTTCCTGCTCGCCAGTCTCAATCATCCTTCCCTGCGCGCTAAAAAATACGGCGGACTGGCGGACGTGTGGCAGGCCAGGGTGACGCGCGACTGGCGCTTCTATTTCAAAATCGAGGGCGACGAATATGTCATTCTCTCCATCATCCCCCACCCCAAATAAAGCCTCGCTCGTCCTTTCAGGGAACCTCGCGCGCTCGCGGGCTTGGCCGCGAAGCCGCCCGCCGCGTTACTGCCTTCGGGGAAAGCGGGGGAGTCACGGCCCATATTCGCAACAAAAACACGCGGCCGTTTTTCGGACTGATGCGGGGCCGAGGGCTGATCGACCCGTAAAACCCCGCACGCCGCCTATACAGAAATGCGCGGGCCGCCGGAGCCGCACGGGGCCGGGCGATCCAGACCTTCGGTCAAGCAACACCTGGCGGCGCTGCGCCATACTGTTTGACCGGCTGCCGGTCGGCCACCTCCTCGACGCCAACCCGGCGCATACCGTACACGGCCCGAAATACTCACAGAGAAAAGGCCGGACGGCGGCCTGAGCAACCCTGCCGTGCTGCGAGAGCGCGGCGACGGGCGTCGCGGCGTTGCCGCCTTTTGCCCCAGATGCCGGAAATCCAGATTTCCGTGTCTGAAAATCCCTCACGCCATTCCACGCACCAGTTCCTAACTGCTTTCCTTTCTGCATGGCCCTCCCCGTGCCATTCCCACGCACGGGAGAAGTCCCCTTATGAACGATCCTGCAACCTACTGGCTAACTTTCACCAACGTGGCACTCGGGGTGGTTACCCTGCTCTGCTGCGGAGCCGTGGCCTTCGGCGTCCTCCAGGAGTTGGCGGCCAAACGCAAGAAACAGGCGGCGCTCAACCGGCTGGATAGCGAAGTATCCGACCTGTTGGCCGCCTATGACGGGCACGCCTTCCACGTCCCCGGCCTGGGCGTCACCATGGCCGATGGCGGCGAAGAATTGCCCCCCAAGAAGGCCGGGAAGTAACCCTATGACCTGCCCATTCCTGCGTGAAGCCGCGGTGAAGTATTGTGAGACCGCGGCCTTCCGGAAGTTGATTCCCCTGGCGGCGGCGGGCAGGGCCGACGAAAAATGCGACTCCGCGGCGCATGGCGACTGCCCGGTCTTTCGCCTGCAAAACCAGGAAGCCGGCTCCGGAGGCTGCCCTTACCTGCGCGAATCGCTGATGCAATACTGCGGCGCGGCACCCGTCGCGCGCTTCGTGCCTTACAGCGAAAGCCTGCTGTCACGTTGCGGCAACGATGGCTTCCGCTATTGCGAACTGTACCTTCAGATGGCCCACCCGGAACCGTTCGCCTCCGACACCAGCGCCATCGCGGCGCCCGACTGGCTGCGCTACTCGGCCAACCACATGTGGCTGGACGCCACCGACGACGGGTCGTGCCACGTGGGCATCGACGCTTTCCTCAGCCGCGCGCTGGGCGAAGTGGACGCCATCAGCTACGTTTGGGAGCGCGGGCGGCATCGGCCGGCTGTGGTCCTGACCACCGCCGGACTGGATGTCGAGGTGGTGTTCCCCAATCCGCTGCTGCTGACCAACTGCAATCGCTACCTGAGGGCCGATCCTTCCAAGCTTTCGAGCGACCCCTACACCGGCGGCTGGCTGTTCGAGGGCACGCCCGTGGAAGGTTCGCTGGACGGGCTGATGTCCGGCGCCGAGGCGCGCGCCTGGATGGAGGAAGAGCAGCGCCGCATCAACGAGTTTCTGCAATCGTGGCCGTCACCTGAGAACGTGCCTGCCATGTGCGACGGCGGCCTGTTCGCCGCGGGCGTGCTACGCCAGATCGGGCGCAGCCAGGGGCTGGCCCTGGTCCACGAGTTTTTCTCGCCGTACGCGAATGGGAAAAGAGATCCGCAATGAGGCGCAATATCTTTATCGCGGTGGGTCTGCTGGCCGGCCTGGGCGCCGGCTGGGCCGGCTTTCCGCGCGCGATTTACAGCCGCCGCCCCCAGCCGGTGGACTTCAGTCATAAAGTCCATGCCGACAAGGCCGGCGCCAAATGCGAGGATTGCCACGGCTTCCGCGAGGACGGAAGCTTCGCCGGCATCCCCACCCTGGATAAGTGCGCGAGTTGCCACGCCGCGCCCATGGGATCCACCGCGACCGAAAAGAGCTTCATCGACACCTACGTGACGCCCGGCCGGGAACCCCAGTGGCTATCCTACGCGCGGCAGCCGGAGAACGTCTATTTCTCGCACATCACGCACGTGAAACGGGCCCAATTGAAGTGCGCCCAGTGTCACGGAGACGAAGGATCGGCCGATCACCTTCGCCCCTTCGAGCAGGATCGGGTGAGCGGTTACTCGCGCGACATCTGGGGCGCGCCGGGACGGCCGGGAATGAAAATGGACGACTGCGTGAATTGCCATCGCCAGAGCGCCGCGAAAGGCGCCGCCGGAACTCTTTCGGCCCAGGCGGGCGAGCGCGGTTGCCTGGATTGTCACAAATGACCACACGTAGAGACCTTTTCAAATTCGCGGGCGGCTCGGCCATGGGCCTGCTGCTCACGCCGGCGCCGTGGCGGCTGATCACGGACACGGCGCTTTGGTCGGAAAACTGGCCCGGCATTCCGCGGCCGGCGCGCGGTGAGATCCGCGCCAAATTCACCCACTGCGGGTTGTGCGCGGCGGGCTGCGCGGTGCGCGCGCGATGTGTCGGGGAGCAACCCGTGTCGCTGGCGGGCGTGGAGGGCGGCTTGTGCCCTTTCGGCGTCACCGGCCACCATCTTCCCTATCACCCCGAGCGCTTGAGGCACGGCAACCGGCCGGAGGCAGCCGCGGCGGTGGCGCGCGCCATCGCCAATTCCGCACCCGACCGGCGCGTGGCGGTCCTCGATTTGCAGCCAGGGCGGACGGCTTCCTGGACCTGCCGCCGGGCTTTGGCGGCATTGAAGAATGGCGTCTACCTTGCGCCCGAAGAGCCGGCCTGCGCGGTGAACCTGGCGCCGGCCGGTACGGTGCTGAGCCTGGGCGCTCCGCTGCTGGATGGATGGGGAAGTCCCGACCGCGTGTTCCGGGCGCGTTCTGGTTTCCGGCTGATCCAGGCCGAAGCGGTGGAATCGCGCACCGCCGCCTTGGCCGACCAGTGGCTGGCGGTGCAACCCGGCAGCGAATCCGTTTTGGGCCGCGCCGTAGCCGGTACGGTGGGCCTAAGGCAGGCTGCCGAAGCCACCGGGTTGGCCGAAGCGCAGATTGCGGAGGTGGCCCGGAGCCTGCGGGAAAACGGCCCGGCCCTGATCGTGGCCCCCGAGATGACTTCCGAAGTGCTGGCGTGGAATCTCGCCTTGGGAGCCTGGGGAAAGACCGTGTTGCCGCGGCGCGAGGCCCCGCTTCCCAGGGAGTGGAGCAAGGCCGCCCCGGTGACTCCGCTGGCCGCGGTCGAGGTTGGCTCCCTCGGCGCGCTCTTGATCGATGAATCCGTGCCCGGCGCGCCTTTGCCGTGGGCCGCGATTCAACCCAAGCTGGCGGCGGACGCTGTGGTGGTGGCGTTTTCCTGGTCGCGGGCGGGATATGCCCGGCATGCCACCCACGTGCTCCCGGCAGCGGTGTACCCCGAAGCATTGGGCGATTTGCCGCCCGCGCTGGTCGCCCCCTCGGTCGGGAGCGCGGCCGAATTCCGGCTGACGGTTCCGCTGGTGGCGGCGCCCGATGGCATGACCGATCCGGCCGAATTCCTGAGCGCGGTGGCCGGGCTGGATGCTAAAGATGCCTTGCGCCAGCGCGCCGCCGCCATCCACGCGGCCGCCCGCGGAAGCCTGCGGACTTACGCCGACGGCAAAACGAGCGCGGTAAAGGATCTGAAGTTCGACGATTTCTGGAAGGCTCTCAACGCCGGCGGCTCGTGGATGGGTGAGGTGGAAAATAGCGGCAAATCTCCCCATCTTGCCCCGGCGGCGCCCATACCGGATGCCGGGGACCCGTGGCCCTTGCGGCTCTCGACCACCCAGCCCGGCGCGCCCGCGCTGGTTTCGCCGCTGATGACCAAGCTGTGGCAGGAATCGGGACTGCGCCTCGGACCACATCGCGCAGCGCTGAATCCCCGTGCCGGATTCGAGGAGGGTGCTCGCGCGGTCCTCGAAACGCCTTATGGCCGCTGCGAGATCCAGGCGGCCTTGGATGGGTCCGTGCCGCCCGGCGTAGTGCTGGTGGCGTACACTCCTGAAATTGCGGATATTCGTGGCGCGGATGGCTGCGCCAGGCTGGTGCGCATATGAACAAGCGATATGGAATGAGCATCGACATCGACAAGTGCACCGGCTGTGGCGCTTGCATGGTGGCCTGCGCGGTGGAGAACAACGTACCGGCGCTCCCCGGCGCCAACGACCGCCGCGGCATCACCTGGATGCGCGTGTACCGCGTCGATAACGGCGAAGAGTATCCCGACCGGCGCTCGGCCTTCGTCCCCATGCTGTGCCAGCAGTGCGGCGTCGAAACACCCTGCGCGCATGTCTGTCCGCAGCAGGCCGTGGATGTGGACCCCGCCACCGGAATCGTGGGCCAGATGCCCGAGCGCTGCCTGGGCTGCCGCTACTGCATGGCGGCCTGCCCGTACCACGCGCGCTATTTCAACTGGTGGGATCCCCAGTGGCCCGCGGGTATGGAAAAGACGCTCAATCCCGATGTGGCGCCGCGCATGCGCGGGGTGGTCGAGAAATGCAACTTCTGCCATGGCCGCTACCACCGCGCCAAAGAACGCGCCGCGGCCGCCGGCGAAAAGGATATTCGCCCGGGCGAGTACATCCCCGCCTGCGTGGAAGCCTGCCCGGCGGGAGCCATCCGTTTCGGCGATCTGAACGATCCATCCAGCGAAGTGGCCGCCGCGCGCCACGAAGCCGGCAGTTTCCGCCTGCTCGAGAAACTCGGAACCGATCCCAAGATCTACTACCACTCCACCCGCGATTGGGTGCGGCAAATCGCCTTTGCCCCGAAACCGGGCGGAAAGGAGAACCTGCATGGATAAGGATTTCATCGCGCGCGGCGTGAAGCGCTGCTCCACCGGCCGATTCCTGCTGTGGATCGCGCCGTGGGCCGCCCTGCTGGCCTTCGGCCTGTACTCGGCCGGGCTATGCCTGGTCAAGGGCTTGAACCAGACCAACATGGATAACCGGTTCCCCTTCGGCCTGTGGATCTTTCTGGATCTCACCGTGATCGCCCTCGGCGCGGGCGCCTTCTTCACCGGCTTCCTGCTGTACATACTGAAGCTGGACGAGCTGAAAGCCGTGATCTCGAGCGCCGTGGTCATCGGCCTAGTCTGCTACTCGGGCGCCATCGCGGTCCTGTTGGTGGATGTGGGCCAGCCGCTGCGCGCCTGGTTCACCTTCTGGTATCCCAATGTCCACTCGATGCTCACCGAGGTGACCTTCTGCCTCAGTTGCTATCTCACGGTGCTCGCCATCGAGTATCTTCCCATCGTGCTGAAGAACCGCAAACTGCGCCAGGTACCTTCCTTCCTGGTTTTCGAGTTCGAGCTGCACAAGCTGATCTACGTGCTCGCGGGCGTCGGAACGTTCCTCTCGTTCTTCCACCAGGGATCGCTGGGCGGCTTGTACGGAGTGCTGCGCGGGCGGCCGTTCGCCTTTCGCGAGGGCCTGGCCGTGTGGCCCTCCACATTCTTCCTGTTCATCCTTTCGGCCGCTGCCGTGGGCCCCAGCTTCATCGTGCTAACCACCCACCTGGTGGAGAAACTCTCGCGCCGGAGACTGGTACGGCAGCAGGCGCTGGAACTGCTGGGCCGCATTTCCGGATTGCTGCTGGCGGTCTATGTGCTGGCCAAGACCATCGACACGCTGGTGTGGATTAACCGCACCTCGCCCGAAAGCGGCTTTCCGGCGGCCCAGTATTACAGTTGGAAGCCCTTCGGCACCTGGATTCTGTTTGCCGAAATCGTCTTGTTCGGCCTGGCGCCGGCGCTGGTCCTGCTGGCGCCGCGGCTGCGCGCCCGGCGCGCGTGGCTGGTTTCGGCGGCGGGCCTGGCCTGCTTCGGAGTGGCTCTGAACCGATTCGTCATGACCGTGCAGACCCTGGCCGTGCCAACCCTTTCCTTCGACCAGTTCGTCTCCTATTTCCCGAGTTGGCAGGAGATCGGCACGTTCCTGGCAGTGGTGGCGTACGGAGTGCTGGTGTATTCGTTGTCGTTCCGTTATCTGCAGCTCTTTCCGGAGGAGCGGGAATTGAAAATGGCGCAGGCCGCCGAAGAATCGAGCGCCGAGCTGGTAGGGAGATACTGACATGTTGCCCTGGAACTACGGATTTCATTGGAACGCCGGAACGCTGATCTTCCTGGGAGCGTTCTATACCGTGCTGGTGGTGGTGGCCACGACCGTGATTCGGGCGGCCTTTCACTCGCGTCGCGAGCTGGCGGCGCACCACGAGGAGAGCATCCGCTGGCATTCCGATTTTCATGACCTGCCGGCGGCGGACCGCGTTTGCCGCCACGTGCTGACCGGCGAGTTCAAGCACCGCGAGTGCCCCCACGCCTTCGACTGCCGCGAATGCGAAACGCACGCCAAACTGATTGCCAGGCACCCTCTGGCCCCGCCCGCGGAACCGGAGGAAGACATCCTCGGCATGTCCTTCCCGCTGGATCGTTTCTACCACCGCGGCCACACCTGGGTGCACCCGGAAGCGGATGGCGCCGTGACCATCGGACTGGACGACCTGGGCCGGCGTCTGCTGGGAAACCCCGATGCCGTGCGTTTCCCCGCCCTGGGCGCCCATATCCAGGCCAACGGCACGGCCTTCCAGGTTACCAAACGCGACGTTCAGATCGACGTGCTGGCGCCCGTGGATGGCGCCGTGGTCGCGACCGGCAGCGCCGCGGGCGATTGGTGCCTGAGGGTGAAGCCGGACGCTTCGGGCGAACCGGCTTTCCGCCACTTGCTGCGCGGCTCGGAGATCCGGCCCTGGCTCCAGCGCGAGATGGAGCGCCTGCAACTGGCCCTGACCGCCGAAGGCGCCGCCCCCACGCTGGCCGATGGCGGCGTGCCGGTTGCCGACATTGCCGCCGGCTATCCCAAGGCGGATTGGGACGCCGTGTGCGGAGAGATGTTCCTGCGTCCGTGACCGGAGTGGGCGGCGCCCTAATCGAGCACTTCCCCGCGCGTTAATCCATCAGCGCGGCGGCCTTCTCATCCAGGAACCATGCCACGCCGCGGCCCTGGTGCGAAGTAATCTGAGCAGGGTATTTTTTGGGATCGTAAGCCTCGTTGAACACCGCCCGCACGGCTTCGGCCTTATCCTCACCCGCTACCAGGAACACCGTATGCTTGGCCGCCAGCAGCGGACCGGGCAGCAGCGTGACGCGCCACTGCTTGAATTGCGGCGCGTAGACCGCGGCGGTGATGTTCTCGTGGTCGTCGATCAGCGGCTCGCCCGGAAACAGGCTGGCGGTGTGCGCGTCCGGCCCAATGCCGCGATGCACCAGGTCGAAGTGCGGGAATTCGCCTTCGTCCAGGCCGAAAAATTCGCGGATTTCCTGGGCATACCGCCGCGCCGCCGCCTGCGGCTGGATCTCTCCCGCAATCCGGTGGATCTGCCGCAGCGGAATGTGCGCCGGACGGATCAGGTAGTCGTCGGTGAGCTTGTAATTGCTGGCCGGGTCGCTGGGCGGGACGCAGCGCTCATCCACCCAAAAGAGGTGTACGCGCTCCCAGGGAAAACGCGAGACCGCCAGTTTCTGAAACAACAGTTTGGGCGTGGACCCGCCCGACACGGCGAAGGTGGCGGATTCCTGCCCGGAAAGCACTTCCTCCAACACCGTCACCACGTGATGGGAGCAGGCATCCGCGGCTGACGCCGCGTCCGGCGAGGTAAACCTTTGAACGCTCATTTGTCCGTAGCATACGCGAGTCGCGCCGCAGAAGCCAGGGGGTTCATCTCCCCATACAACTTACCGATGGTAAGATGAATTTATGGAGCATGTTACGGTTTCTTCGAAAGGGCAAATCGCGATCCCCAAGCGTGTTCGGGAAGCGCTCAACCTGATCGAGGGCACGAGGCTGACCCTGGAAGTCCGCGGGCGGGAAATCGTACTTTCGAAAGGCGGCGGTTGGAAAAAGCTCCAGGGCGCGGGTGGCGATTTGATGAAAGCGTTCGCAACCTTCAAGCACGAGGAGCGGGTGCGTGAGAACTCGCGTCCTTGATTCCTGGGCCGTCCTGGAATGGATCAGCGGTAGAGACCCCGCCGCCGGTCGAGTAGCAAGCCTCCTGGCGGAATCGGAGGCGGGAACAGCGCGGCTATTCATAAGCGCCATCAATGTCGGCGAAGTGTATTACTTTCTCCGCAAAAATCACAGCCAGGCGCTCGCGGAATCCTGGCGGGAGTCATCCGAAACGTTTCCGGTCACAATCGAAGTTCCGGCCATGAACGAGATTTGGGATGCGGCTCTGATCAAGGGGCGCTATCCAATTGCCTACGCAGACGCATTCGCCGCGGCGCTGGCGCTCAAATATCGCTGCCCGCTGGTAACAGGGGATCCCGAGCTTCGGTCGGTCTCGGATCTCGAACTGGACTGGATCGGGCGGCCGTAGATCGTCCTTACACCAACCGCGCCGCGGTAGCCAGCGCCGCTTCGAAAACCGGGTCGCTGCGAACGATGCCCAGTTCCTCGCGCATGAGCAGGTAGTCGCTGGGCTCCGAGAGACTGGTGCAGTGGGAAAGGCCGTTCACAGTCACTTCCAGGCGGTTGGCCTGGCGCATCAATGTCACATCCAGGCCCGGACCGGTGAGTTGCACGCGCAGGGGATCCGGTCTTCCCGCGGTTCCCTCCACGGCCACCTCTGGATGCACGCCCGCCTGGGCCAGGGAATTGTGCAGCCAGGCGGCCATGTACCAGCCGGAGGTCTCCTGATTCCCCCCGAAATTCACCAGCACCTTCTCGACCGCCGGCAATTGGTCGAGGTGGGCGCGGTTTTCGAACACCTGGGAAAACATCTCGCGCCAGCGAGTGAGGCGCGTCCAGGCCAGGTCGCCGAGCAGCACATTCCTACCGGCCGCCAGGCGGCGCAACGCCGCGCGGGCATCCGGCATGTTTCCGCTGTCCAGCATCACCTTGCGAGCCATGGCGGCGATGGCCTGGAATTCCGGCATGACCGCGAGGCGCGCACTGCGGCACCACACCATCAGCGGCAAATCGGGCACCGCCAGCGGCAGCACCACCGAAGGCAGATCGCCCAGGGCGGCATCGCTGGCGGTGATTTCCACCTGCTCGCAGCAGATCTGGCGGCGCTGCCCGAAAGGCATCCAGCATTGCGCGTATACACGGTCCGCCAGCACCCTTTCGGCGCCTCCCCTCAGCCGAACCACCATCGTGCGGGCGGGGTGCTCAGGCATTAGCGCGGCCAGTGTCTCGCCCAGCGCCGAGGCGTCGTCGGATTCCTCGGCCAACACCACCAGGGTCATCGAGCAGGCCCGCAATACGCCCGCACCGTGCTCGGCATCGCCCTGTTTGCCGAGCGAAACCCACAGGTCCGAGAGTTCCTTCAAAATCCGTTCGGGAGCCAGTACCGCGCCCATTACGGTTTCCTCCACACGTGGCCGCGGCGCGCCAGCATCTCGTCCGCCGCCGCCGGTCCCCAGCTGCCCACGGGGTAATTCGGAAAGTCGAATTTGGTCTGCCGCCAGACGTTCTGGATCGGTTCCACTACCGACCAACTGGCTTCCACCATGTCCTGCCGCGTGTACAGCGTGGCGTCGCCGATGATGGCGTCCAGCAGCAGGGTTTCGTAAGCCGAGGGCGAGCGCTCGCCGAAGCTGGAGCCATAGTTGAAATCCATCGAGACCGGCCGCAGGTTCATGCCCGCGCCGGGCCGCTTCGAGAGGAACTTGAGCGAGATGCCCTCCTCGGGTTGGATGCGCACGATCAACAGATTCGGCACGTTGCCATCGCCATCCTGGTTCTCGAAAATGGCCAGAGGCGCGCGGTTGAACTCGATGGCGATCTCGGTCACGCGCTTGGGCAGCCGCTTGCCGGTGCGCACATAGAACGGCACCCCCGCCCAGCGCCAGTTCTCGACAAAAAAAGTCGCCGCCGCGTAGGTATCGGTCTGCGACTGCGGGTCTACTCCGGTCTCCTGGCGGAAGCCGGGCAAATCCTGCCCGCCGATGCGTGCCGGCCCATACTGCCCGGGCACCGTGTTCTGCCGGATCTCGTCCGGCGTCATGTGGCGGATGGAGCGCAGCAGCTTGGACCTTTCATCGCGCACGGAAGTGGCGCGGAAGCTGGCGCTGGGCTCCATGGCGATCGTAGCCATCACCTGCAGCAGATGGTTCTGGATCATGTCCGCCAGCGCGCCGGCTTCCTGGTAATACGCGCCCCGGCCTTCCACGCCGATCGATTCGGCCGCCGTGATCTGGACGTGGTTGACATACCGGCGATTCCACAGCGGCTCAAAAATTCCGTTGCCGAAACGAAAGGCCAGAATATTCTGGACGGTTTCCTTGCCCAGGTAGTGATCGATGCGGTAAACGTCCGCTTCGGCGAAGACCTGGTGCAGGTTATCGCTCAGTTCGCGGGCGCTCTCCAGGTCGTGGCCGAAGGGCTTTTCGACGATCAGGCGGCGCCAGCCGTTGCCCTTGCCGAGCCCCGCCGACCCCAGCCCCAACGCGGCGGGCGCGTATTGGCTGGGCTGCGTGGACAAGTAGAAAAGTACGTTTCCACCCGTGTGGCGGGCTTTTTCGATTTCCGCCAGCCGCGCCGCCAGCCGCTGGTAGAGACCCGCATCGGCGATATCGCCGGCCACGTAGAACAGACCGGCCGCAAAAGCCTGCCATACGTCCTCATCGAAATGCGTGTCATCGGAGAACTGCTGGACCGCCTCCTTCATCTTGTCGCGGAACTGGTCGTCGCTCATCGAAGTGCGGGAAATGCCCGCCACGGCGAAGCCGGCGGAGAGGCGGCGGTCGTAGGCCAGGCGGTAGAGCGCGGGCAATAGCTTGCGTTTGGTGAGATCGCCGTTGGCCCCGAAAATGACAATGGCGCATTCGGGCACCCGGCGTTCGAAGCGGAGCGGATCCTCAAACGGATTCTCGATAGGCATCGTAGTCCAACATATCACGGGCGGCCGTGGATTCCGGGCGGCAGCCTCTTCCCCGCCCGGCGCCGCCGTGCATGGAACCACAAACGGCCCGGAGGCGCGCCCGTGGCCGGCCCCCGCCCGTCTCTTTCGGGAATCTCCCTGGCGGTACCTGGCGTCCCGCCTCGGCGACGCCCGTCTCTCCCGGTAACCCTGCTGGCAATGCTGGTCGCCCGAGCGGCTTGGCGAGCGACGCCCCCGCGCCCATTTTCATCCCGCCGGGTTGGGGCGCGCGCTGCTCCCTCCCGCGCGCCCCTGCTTCCTCGTGCTACCCTCGATTCGTGAACCCCGCCAACGTTGACCTGGCCGCCATCGCCCGCCAGGAGATGATCGACCGAGGCTTCTCTCCAGATTTTTCGCCCGCCGTCGAGCGGCAACTCGAGACCATCCGCGCGACGCCGGGCGCGGGCTTGCGCGACCTGACGGCGCTCCTCTGGTCCTCCATCGATAACGACGATTCGCGCGATCTCGACCAGATCGAGTGGGCCGAGCGAGTGCCCGCCGGCATCCGTGTCCTGGTGGGCGTCGCCGACGTGGATTCAGCCGTTCCGAAGGGCACTCCCATCGATGCCCACGCCTGCCATGACACTACCACCGTCTACGCCGGCGTGCGCGTCTTTCCGATGCTTCCCGAACGCCTCTCGACCGACCTGACCTCGCTTTCCGAGAACGGCGACCGCGCCGCCATTGTCATCGAAATGACCGTCGCCGCGGATGGATCGGTAAGCGGCGGCAGCACCTACCCGGCGCGCGTCCGCAACCGGGCGCAATTGACTTACAACGGCGTGGGACCGTGGCTCGAAGGGCACGCCGCCGCGCCCGCGAAAGTAGCCGCTTCGGGCGCTCTGGCGGCCCAGCTCAAGCTGCAGAACGAAGCCTCCCAGGCTCTCCGCGAGGCGCGCCACAAACTTGGCGCCCTCACCTTCGATCGCCTGGAGACGCAGGCGGTGGTGGTGGACGGACAGGTGCGTGACGTGGTGGCGCGCGGGCACAATCGCGCCTCCCAGTTGATCGAGGATTTCATGATCGCCGCCAACGAGGTGATGGCCCGCACCCTGCGCGCGGCCGGTGTTTCCTCCATCCGCCGCGTGGTGAAGGACCCCGAACGCTGGCCGCGCATCATGGAACTGGCCGAAGCCTGCGGCCAGAAGTTGCCGCCCTCGCCCGATGCCGCCGCGCTCAATGCCTTCCTGACGCGCCGCCGGGAGGCCGATCCCACGCACTTCCCCGATCTGTCGCTCGCCGTTCTCAAGCTGATGGGGCCGGGCGAATACGCGGTCATGCATCCAGGCGAAACGGGACTGGAGCATTTCGCCTTGGCGGCCCACGATTACACCCACTCCACGGCGCCCAACCGGCGCTTCGCCGACCTGGTCACCCAGCGGCTGCTGAAGGCCCTGGGCGCCCATCCGCCTTACAGCGATGACGAACTGGAAGCCATTGCCCGCAACTGCACCCTGAAGGAAGATGCCGCCCGCAAGGTGCAGCGCGATATGAACAAGCGCCTGGCCGCGGTCGCGCTGGCCAGCCGCGTGGGCCAGATTTTCCGTGCCGTGGTCACCGGAGTGACCCCCAAGGGCGTGTTCGTCCGCTCGCTCGATCCACCCGTGGAAGGCCGCCTGATGCGCGGGGAAGCAGGCCTGGATGTGGGCGACCGCCTGCGCGTGAAATTGCTGGCCACCGATCCGGCGCGCGGCTTCATCGATTTTGGGAGGGTCTCATGACACTACTACGCCACACCGTGGCCACCCTGGCTTATCGCGCCGCCAAAGCGCTCCGCGGCGCGCCCGCGGAATTCGGCGGCTTTGAAGGCGCCGGCAGAAAGCCGGTCGAGATTCTGGCGCACATGGGCGACCTGTTCGATTGGGCTTTGGCTATGGCGGACGGCCGGCATGTCTGGCACGAGGCCACGCCACTCTCGTGGGACCAGGAAGTGGCCCGTTTTTTCGCCGCCCTGGAAGCCTTTGACCAACGCCTCGCATCGGGCGCGCCGCTGGGCGTGAGTGAGGAAAGAATGTTTCAGGGACCGATTGCCGACGCCCTTACCCACACCGGCCAGCTCGCCATGCTGCGCCGCCTGGCGGACTGCAAGATTCACGGCGAAAACTACTTTCGATCCGACATCGCGGCGGGGCGGGTTGGAACGGACCAGGCCGCGCCCGTGCAGGAATTCTGATTGACCGGGTACTTCCGCCGCCGCCGCATGAATCGGTTCGCGCGCGAGTTCCCGCTGACGCCCGAGACCCGCGTGCTGGACGTGGGCGGCACGCCGGACTGCTGGCGCTGGCTGCCCGTGCGGCCGCGGCTGGTTTTTTTGAATGCGCCGCGCGCCCGCGAGGAAGTGGGCGAATCGGTCCACTGGGTGGCGGGAGACGGCCGCCGCCTGCCGTTTGCCGACCGCGCTTTCGATATCGTATTTAGTAACTCGGTGATCGAACATGTGGGCGACGCCGACAGCCAGCGCCGCTTTGCCGGCGAGGTTACCCGCGTGGGCCGCGCGTATTGGGTGCAAACCCCCAACCGCTGGTTCCCCATCGAGCAGCACTTACTCACCCCCTTCATTCACTGGCTTCCGAAGCGCTGGCAAAGATCTCTCGTGCCGCGGTTCACGGTGTGGAGCTGGATTACCCGAACCACGCCGGACAGGCGGCAATTCTACCTGGATCATTACTTGCGCGAGGTGAAGTTACTCAGCGTAGCCGAGCTGCGGCAGTTATTCCCCCGCGCGGAGGTAATTCGGGAGAGGTTCTGCGGGTGGACCAAATCGTTGGTTGCGTTTGGGCGCTAAAACCGCGTCACTTCGGTGAACCGGAATCCGCCCACTTGCATGGCCGGGGCCACCAGGTCGGCAGCCTCCTCGCCCGATGCGCGAACCGGTTCGGACATGGCTTCCACGTGGTTCAACATCTCGATCAGGCTTTGGTTGAAGCGGAAGTTGCGCACGCCGGCGGTGATGGCGCCATCCTCCACCAGGAATGTGCCGTCGCGCGTCATGCCGGTGAAGATCTTCTCATAGGGATCGACTTCGCGGATGTACCACAGCCGCGTCACCAGGATCGCGCGCGGGCAGGCGGCCACCATGTCTTCCACCGTCGCCGCACCGCCCTGGATCACGATGTTCGCGGGCGCTTCGCCGGCATCGCTGGGCAAAGGATACCCGTGGCCGGTCGGTTCGGCTCCCGCCAGCGCGGCGGCTTGCCGAGAATAGGCGATCTCGCGCACCACCCCCCGATCGACCAGCGTCAGCGGCCGGCGCGGAACACCTTCTCCATCGAATGCCGGCCCGGACTGCGCGGGGTGCCGGGCGTCATCCAGAATCTGAATATTCTCGCCGAAGAGCTTCTTGCCGATGCGGTCGTTCAGGAAACTGCGCCCGTCGCGGATCGCGGTGCCGCTGAAGTCGCCGAACATCTGGCCGGTCAGGTCGAGCACCGCGGCCGGTTCCAGAATCACCGTGTAACGGCCCGGCGGCAACTCTCGCGGATTGGCGGACCGGGCGGCCTTTTGCGCGGCGGCGCGGGCAAGCTCGACGGGGCGCAGGACCCTGTGGTCGCACTGGCTGGCCTTGGCCCAGCCGGAGCTACCGGCGGCCATCGCGGTGATCGAAAACCGCGCCGTGGTTTCCGTGTGGCTGGCGAACACCCCGCGCGAATTGAGCAGGGCAAACACCGATTCGCCCGTGGAATAAATGCCCGCGGCGGTCTGCCCGGCGTCTTCCACCACCGCGATGGCCTCGGCCACGGCCAGCGCGCGCTCCCGCGGAGTGGCCCGCGCGGTGGCTTCGAAGTGCCGCTCCACAGGCGCATATTCCGCCCGCCCGGCCAGTTCCGGCAGAGCCGGATCGGGCGCGGTCAGCCGGGTGATGGCGATGGCCTCCTCAACCACCCCGCGGATTCGTTCCGGCTCCAGACGGTTGGTGGACGCCCGCGCGGTGCGGCCCTC
>JASHSS010000134.1 GCA_030038565.1 Bryobacteraceae bacterium | reverse complement strand
TCGACCTGGTGAAACAGCGCGCCAATATCCCCGCCGGCGAGCAGGTGAGCCTGGTCGTCTACCCGCCCAGGCGCACGGTTTTCGATCTTCTGACGCGCAAGTCGCAAGAGGACATGCTGGAATCCCGGCTCGCCAAGGCCTTCGGCAGCGTGCCGTTCCACGCCTGGATGCGCGGCGGCATGCTGCGGATCATGCCGCAGTGGGTGGTGGTGCGGTAGGCGAGGGCGGAGGAATTGGCCTGCGGCGCCGGCAGGAGGACCCCAATCTCCGGACCCAGGCGCGGCCGTTTGGCAGGTTGCTGAAGGGTCCAATCGGGTTCAATTTTCAGACACGTTGTCTGATTTTTGGTTGTAACTCGTTGATTCTTGGTGGGGGCGTCAGACAGCTTGTCTGATTTCCTGTTTTTTCAGCGTCCTGCCAGAGCGTTCCCGCCGCCTGCCGTTTGGCGCGACCTTCGCCGCCTGCCGGCAGTCCCCACTGGAGCTGTCGGTTTCGCTGCTCGCGGAGAGCTGAGGGCCGGGCTGGAAGGCTTTTATGGCGACGTGGCAGCTTGGGCCAGGCGCGATTTCCAGTCGTCCAGAATGGAGGCGGTGCAGGTGGTGGCGATGCGCGAGCAGCCAGCCTCGTAGGCCTCCAAGGCGTGGGCCAGCGTGGACACGCCGCCCGAGGCTTCCACGCCGGTTTCCTCGGGCAGGTATTTGCGCATCAGGGCGAGATCGGCCACGGTGTAACCGGTGGGGGCAAAGCCGGTGGAGGTGCTGACGGCATCGGCCGCGGCACGCTCCGCGCAGCGCAGGGCGATGATCTTCAATTCCCCGGTGAGCCAGCCGTTTTCGAGGATCACAGTGAGCGTGGCGCGCTCGTTGTGACAGGCCTCGGCGATCTGGTTGAGCTCGGTCTGGACATGCTGGAACTCACGGCTAAGCAGGCGCGAGACGGTCGCCACCGCGGCGATTTCCCGCGCGCCGCGGCGCAGCAGATCGCGGGTTTCGAAGAGCTTGGCCGAGGTGGTCTGGGAGCCGTGGGGAAAGCCCACGACCGATGCCGGGATCACCGCACTGCCCTCCAGATGGCGCACGGACAGTTCCACATCGCAGGGACGCACCCGGACGGCGGCCACCCGGTATCGGCGGGCCAGTTGGATGCCTTCGAGCACCTGGGCGGTGGTCAGTTCCGGCTGAAGCAGGGAGTGGCCGATCAGGCGGGCGAGATCTTCGAAGGTGGCCAGGGGTGGGCGGGTTGGGGAATCCGTTGGGGAGTCCATAGGGGTCCAGTCTGACGGGCGGCGCGCAAGGTGGGACAGAACACGGGGCGGGCGAACCGGGGCCGGGCTACTCCTGTTTCTTCTTTTTGGGAACTGCGGCTCGCGCGGAGCCGCAGTTGAATCCCAAAGACTTCACCTGGTCGCAGGCGCGGGGCGCCAGATCGCTTTTGGGAAAGTGTTTCAGGAGTTCCTGAAATTCCTTGTTGGCATCGGTGCGGCGTCCCAATTTGACCAGCGCCTGTCCCTTGCCGTAGAGGGCGTCGGGGGTCTTCTTGTTATCGGAGTACTTTTCGAGCACCAGGTCATAGTCCTTCACGGCGCTCTCATAATCGCCCTGGGAGGCGTGGATCCAGCCGATGTAATACTGCGCGAAGGGCGCCATATCGGTGTTGCCGTACCAGCGCAGGTAGTCGGAGAACTCGGTCAGGGCGAGGTCGAGTTTGCCGCTGACGCGGTCGCCATCGGCGTTGTTATAGAGATCGGTTGCGGAAATCGTGGGCAGGTCCGACGAACCGCCCGGGGCGCCGCCGCCGGTGGCGCCGGGCTGCGTAGGAGCAGGTGGGGGCGGGGCGGAGAGCACCTTGACCACGTTGGCGAGATCGGTCAACTGGCTCTGCATCTTGGAAACCATGCTGTTGAGATCGCTGACAGCCGCCTGCAAGGTGCGCACATCGCTGGAGACCTGGTCCATGCGGGATCCCACGCCGACCACCGGGGCAACCACCTTCTCCTGAAGGTCGCGCAGGCTCTGCTGGAGCCCGTTCTGGATGACGGCGACGGATTTGTTGGCATCGTTGCCGGCGCTCAGGGCCTGCTGCACCAGGACGCGGATTTCCGCCAACTGGCGGTCCTGGGACTGCTGAAGCTGCTTGACCTGGTCCTGCAACTGGGCCACATCGCGCTGCAACTCCTGTATTTCTTTACTGGCTGCGTGAACCCTGGGCGGAGCGGAGAAGGTCACCAAGCCGGCCAAGGCCGCAATCAAAAGGCGACGGTACATATACCCTCCTGAGTTATCGTAACGAGGTTTCACGGGAAAACCAACCTTCACCGCGGGGATGCCCTTGGGCGTGCTCCCAGGGCTGCCCTGGAACCGGAGGCGCGCAGGAGAACACCGCGAGAAAAAGGCAGTGTTTTCCGCATCGGACGGTGTGTCCCGGCGCCTCCGCGGTGAACCTCTACTGCCCCGGCGAGAAGTGGGCGCGGCGATTCTTCTGCCAGCACTCCTCGGTGGAGTCTGTGCAAACCGGACGCTCCTTGCCGTAGCTGATGGTGCGAATCCGGTCGCCCGGAACGCCGAGTTGGACCAGGAAGTCCTTCGCGGCGCTGGCGCGGCGGTCGCCCAGCCCGAGGTTATACTCGGCCGAGCCGCGCTCGTCGCAGTGGCCCTCGAGCACGATGGAGGCGTTGGGGAAATCCGCCAGAATGCTCTTCAGGGCAGCGGCGTCGCGCGTCAGGGCATCGCGGGCGTCGCCCCGGATATCGCTCTTATCGTAATCGAAGTAGGCATCCTGCAAATCCGAACTGACCCGCTGTTCGAGAGTTTGGGACGGCTGCGTCGGCGGGGGCGGCGGAGGCGGAGGAGGCGGCGAGGTGACGGTCACGGTGGTGACGCCGGTCACCGACCCGCCCGGTCCCGTAGCGTTCAAAGTGTAAGTCGTGGAATTCGACGGACTGACCGTCCGGCTGCCGGTGCTTTGCACGGTGCCGATGCCGTTATTGATGGAAACGCTGGTGACGTCGCCCGAAACCTGCCAGCGCAAGGTCGAAGACTCGCCTCGCTGGATGTTGGACGGTTCGGCGCTGAACTGCGCGACCACCGGCGCGCCCGGAGTCGGGGCCGGCTGGGTGGGTGCGGGCGGCGGCGGCGCGGGCGGTGGGGCTGGAGGGGCCTTCTTCTTGCAGCCGGCCACGACCAGCGCCAGAGAGAGCGCCAACGAGAGAAAGACGATTCGTTTAGACAACATGAGCTTGGCCTCCTTGAAATTTCAACTCTACCGCGAAGACGGAACCGGTTGGCAAGAAAAAAGGGATTTGCCGATTTATGCTGCGGCGCCGCGCCTCATCGGGTGGCTTGGCAGGCGAAAAGTCCCCACCCGCGCGCACGAGCCGCGCGGATGCCGGGGACTCACACGGGGTCACTTCCCCCATACCGGGCTTTCGTTGTGGCCCTGGGTGGTAAGCTGCTGCACCTGAGTGCCGTTGGCCAGCATGGTGTAGATCTGGTAGCGTCCCGGTCCACCCGAACGGGTGGACGAGAAAACCAAGTGGGTGCCGTCGGGCGCCCACACCGGATCTTCGTTACGGCCTTCCGAGTGAGTCAACTGGGTGGGGCTGCGCTGCGCCACGTCCATGATAAAGACGTTCCAGTTGCCCGCCGCAAAGCCACGGGTCCAGGAGAACGCGATGTGCTGGCCGTCGGGGTTCCAGGACGGATTACTCGCCTCGCCTTCTCCGGAGGTCAGCCGCTGAATATCGGTGCCATCGATATTCATCATGTAGACCTGCTCCTGGCCCGAACGGCTGGAGGAAAATAGCACCGTGCTGCCGGTTTTGGGGTTCACCTTGGGTTCCACGTCAATATCCCTTGACGAAGTGATCGGCCGAAACCCGCTTCCGTCTAAGTTCGCCATGTAGATCCGGCAGCAGGAATCACGCGGCGCCGATGAGGCGTAGATGATCTGCTTGCCATCGGGTGTGAACGAAGGTGTTTCATTCACCGAAGCGCGCTGATTATAGAAGTGCAGATCGCGCGGCGGATCCACCGAAAATACAAATATACCAGGAGTTACCCGGGCGTAGCTCATAAAAGCGATTTTGGAGCCATCCGGGGAGACTGCCGGTTCCAGCGAAGTCGATCTGAAATTGGTGATTTGACGCTGGTTACGGCCATCCGGATCCATTACCCAGATTTCCTTGTGACCGGTGCGATCGCTAACGAAATAGATATGCGTGCCGAACAGGGACTGGGCGCCCCAGAGGGCTAGAATATCGGCGGCGAACTGGTGGGCCACCTGGCGCGCGCCGTTTTCGTCGGCCGTGCCGGCGTACACCTTGCCGATTACCTGGGCCGTCGCGGGGGTGCCCTTGCTCAGGTCGTAAAGCCAGCCGCGCAGTTCCAGGGTACCCTGCACCGTGGCGGTGTAACCGAAGGCCAGGTAGTTGGCATTCACCGGGGGTGTAGACCAATCACTCAACCAGTGCCCGCCGCCATTGGCCACCTTGACCATCTCGTCGCGGTTGTGGGAGCGGGGAGTTTCGTTGACCGGGGGCGGCTGCACGAAATCGCCGGGCTGCTGGGGAACGAAGGTCGGGTACTGAGTGCGGGGCGACACCTTCAAAAGACCGGAGCCGGCGATATCGCCCTGAAGGGTGGAATTGAAAGCGCCCATGAGCGCCTGGGCATCGCCCGTTCCACGAAAGTCGGGGATGGCGATGGTGGGCTTCTCGCCGTTGACGATAGTGCCCAGGCCGATAATCTGGGCCGAAACCAGGACCGATGCGGCGGCTGCCGCGGCTGCCAACCAGATGACGCGATTCATTGTTCACCGCCTCAAGATAAAGTGCAATTCGAGGTCCGCTTCGTTCTTTTCGTACTGCTGCGGAAGCTGGCCGAAGGGAGAAGCGTCCAAAATGGCGCGCTGCGCCGAGAGATCCAACGGTATATTGCCGCTGCTCTGCACCACTTTCACCGAGCTGGCCACCACCGAGCCATCGCGCAGAAGCGTGAATCGCACCACGACCTCCGGGGCGGAGGCGAGGCGCGGGTCCACCTGTCCGGTGTGCCAGTTTTGCGCGACCTTGGTTCGAATGATAGTGGCGTAATACCCGAAGCGGGTGCCGATGGGCGAATCCGTGCCGATCCCCACACCCCCGGCGCCGCTCATGGCATACAGATCGGTATTTACCTGCTGGCCCTGGGTGCTGTAGATCTGATTGGGCCGATCGATCTGCTGCTCCCGAAACTTATTGGGCGGGCTGTAATCCCGGGCAACGTGTTTGGGTTCCTTCTTCGCGGCATTCCTGCTCTTCAGCGGAATGGCGTCAGCATCCGGCGGCCGCGGCTTGACCTTGGGCAGCGGTTTGGGTTTAGCCTCCGGCACATGCGATTCGGTGTCATTGGCCACCGGATTCGTAGGCCCCGTCGGGGTGGGCAGGCGGATGGCGGAAACCACGTTCACCGCTACCGATCCCATGCCGCCGCCGTTCGCATCGCCCCAGTTTTCCTTGGACGAGCCGCGTATGACGCCGTAGCCGACAATCGCCGCGGCAAGCGATATATGCAGAACCAGGGAGCCGGCGAACGACCGGCCGAGCGGCTCCTTGTGGTCGAGAATGTCGGCGTGCGAGGACATTACTTCCTGGCTTGTTGGGCGGTATCCTCGGGTTGCACCACCACGTTCACCTGAAAGCCGGAGTGGCTCAGTTCCGCCATGGCTTGCGCCGGGACCTCCCACACGGTTCCCTTGTCGGCTTTCAGGAATACCGACTTGGCATTGCCGAAGCGCTGCTGAATGGCGGTTTGCAGATCGTTGATGTTGACTTCCTTTTCGTTGAGGTACAGCAGCCCGTCGCGATTAATGGACACCACCGGCATATCCTTCTGGGTATCCTTCACGTAGCGGGTTTTGGGCACATCCACTTCGATGCCGAAATCCATGATGTGGGCGGTGAGCATGAAGATGATGAGCAGCACCAGGACCACGTCCACGAAGGGGGTGACGTTGATCTCGCTGAGCGCGGACTGGCCTCCGCGGCGCCGCGAGGAGCCGAAGTTACCGCCGCCGTTGACCGATAGGGCCATCGTGCTACTCTCCAAAATTGCGCTCGGTCAGGTTCAGGAACTCGAGCGCGAAATCGTCCATGCGCGCGCCGATTTCCTTGATCTTATGACCGAAAAAGTTGTAGAAAATGGCCGCTGGAATGGCCGCGAACAGCCCCACCGCGGTGGCCACCAGGGCCAGGGCGATGCCGGGACCGACCGTGCGGAGGCTGGTGGAACCCTGCTGGCTAAGCGCCATGAAGGCCTTGATGATGCCGAGAACGGTGCCCAACAGCCCGATAAACGGCGAGACCGAGGCGGTGGTGGCGAGGGTGCCCATGTTGCGCTCGAGCTTGGCCAACTCTTCGCTCACGCCCAGTTGCAGAGCGCGCTCCAGCGCGGCGCGATTGGTGATGGACCCGCGTCGTTTCACCTGGCGCTCCACCTCCTCGTAACCGAAATCGAAAACCGAAACCAGCGGCGAGGGGCGGAAATTCTCGCTCAAGGCGACCACCGCCTCCAGGCCAGTGGCCTTGCGGAAGGCGCGCAGGAAGCGCGAATTGGTCTTGCGCGCCCCGCTCAAGGCGTTCCATTTGGAAAAAATGACAGTCCATGAAAAGACTGAAAAGCAGACCAGGACGACCAGCACGAAGTTCTCCAGCGGGCCATTTTGCTGGAGCGTTTCCCAGAGATCTGCTTGAAGAAGGAAGGCTACCGGAGCTTCGAAGTTCAATCCGTCTCCTACACTCAAATCTAACACAGTGACGCTCTCGGAGCGCCGAAAGACGAGGAATATCGCGGCGTTTCCCCGCGTCGAGATTATCAAAAATTCATTTTGCTTCGATCGCCGCGAGTATTGAAACGGCCTGTTGGGGAGACGCCGGGAGCGCGACGCGCGTTGCGCGGAAGTCACGCCGGAATCGAAAACCCGGGCGAATCGACCCGGTTTGCCGGCGCGAGGCGGTGAGGTGCACGCGCGGAGGCAATTGGGCGTGCGCCAGATCGGGATCGTCGTTGCGTAGCGGGATGGGGACCTCCGCGAGCTGGGGCGGCGACGGATAGTTGGCGCTGAAGACTGTCGGCGAAGGAGCGCAGGAGGGCTACGCGGAAGGAATCGTCGCAGGTCACGAGGGCTTCACGAATGACCCGGTCTGCGGAAGCGTATGTGAGAACGGCCACCACGCCCGGCTGCTTCAGGCGGGCATCGCTGTCGAACAGGCGGCGGCCAGATCCCAACTGGCAGGCCGACCACCATGCGGTACCTTCGAGGCCGCAGGAAATCACGAACGGGGGGTATCGAGCGTGCGGCCGCCGGCGCCCGGCACGGTCAGGGTATACAGTGGTTTCTGTCCTGGATTCTGTCCCATCGGCCAAGCCTCCCGGGTGACCGTGGACTCCATGCCGATATCGCCGAGAACTTGTTTGCGGAACGGTGGTGTAGCGCAGCAGCAGGCGTTCGGCGGCCGGGGACCTGAGTTCCGGAAACGT
>JASHSS010000133.1 GCA_030038565.1 Bryobacteraceae bacterium | reverse complement strand
AAAGCAACCGTAGAGCAAGGCGGTCCGTTGCGCGCCGTGGTCAAAATCGAAGGCACGCACAAAGCGGAGAGCGGAAGCCGCGAATGGCTGCCGTTCACCGTGCGGCTCTACTTTTATGGCGGCCAGGCGGCGGTCCGGATGGTCCACAGCATCGTATTCGATGGCGATCAGGAAAAGGATTTCATCCGCGGCCTGGGCTTGGTTTTCGCGGTACCGATGCGCGAGCAGGTTCAAAACCGGCATGTGCGCTTCTCGGCGGAAGGCTCGGGTCTCTGGTCGGAGCCGTTGCAGCCCGTCACTGGCGCCCGCGGGCTGGCTGCGCCGGGCGCGGCCGCCGGCCGGGGCGCGCCGGGAGCCAACGAACTTTATACCAGCCAGCTTGCCGGCCGGCGCATTCCGAATAAGGAAGAGTATAACCAGCAGGGGCAGTTTCTGTTGAGCAACTGGGCCGTCTGGGATTCTTACAAACTGGTGCAGAGCACCGCCGACGGTTTCCAGATTCACAAGCGGACCAATCCCGAAAGCTGCTGGCTCTTCGCCGGCGCCGGCAAACGCGCTTCGGGGCTGGTTTTCGCGGGCGATGTGACCGGCGGGCTGGCGGTGGCGGTGAAGAATTTCTGGCAATCGCACCCCGCTTCCCTGGAAGTGCTGAACGCCACCCGGGAAGCCGCCGGTCTGAATGTCTGGCTCTGGTCGCCCGATGCGCCCGCCATGGACCTGCGCTTCTACGACACGCGGAACCACACCCTCGAAGCAGCCTACGAAGACGCCCAGCCAGGCTTCAGCACCGCCAATGGCGTGGGCCGCACGAGCGAGCTGATGCTGTACCCCAGCGCCGGCGTTCCCGCCAAAGAGGAGACCGCCAGGCAGTCCCGCATGAATGCGGAGCCGCCGCTGTTGGTGTGCACCCCCGAATACTACCATTCCGTTTCGGCATTCGGAGTATGGAGCCTGCCGGATCGCTCCACGAACCTGAAACGCGCCGTGGAAGACCGGCTGGACGGCGCGCTGGCTCTCTATCGGAAGGAGATCGATCAGCGGCATTGGTACGGCTTCTGGGACTACGGCGACGTCATGCATGCCTACGACGCCGCGCGCCACGTGTGGCGATACGACATTGGCGGCTATGCCTGGGACAACACCGAACTGGGCACCGACATGTGGCTCTGGTACAGCTTCCTGCGGACCGGGCACGCCGACATTTTCCGCATGGCGGAAGCCATGACGCGGCACACCAGCGAAGTGGACACCTATCACTCAGGCAGGTTCGCCGGCCTGGGAACGCGGCACAACGTGCGCCACTGGGGGTGCGGCGCGAAAGAGGCTCGGGTCAGCCAGGCGGCCTTCCGGCGCTTCTACTATTACCTCACCGCCGACGAGCGCACCGGCGACATCATGCGCGAAGTGGTGGACGTCGATTATAAGATCATGGAAATCGATCCGATGCGCCTGGCGTCGCCGCGGACCGGTCCGATTCCCTATCCCGGACGCATGCGCGGCGGCCCGGACTGGTTGGCTTGCGCGGGCAATTGGATGACGGAGTGGGAGCGCACCGGGGACACCAAATACCGCGACAAGATTATTGCCGGCATGGATAGCATTGCCAAAATGCCCTACGGCTTCATGACCGGCCCCAACACGCTCTATGGGTACGATCCCAAGACCGGGAAGCTCTACCCGCTGGTGGCGGACGGTTTCGGCGTGTATAACCTGCAGGTGATTCAGGGCGGCGCCGAAGTGGCCTTCGAACTGAACCAGTTGATCGACCACGCCGGATGGCAGAAGGCGTTTTTGCAATACTGCCGTTTAACCGCGGCGCCTAAGGCCGTGGTCGCCAGGGACAACACTACCGGCGCCGAGGGCAACGACGGCTCCTATGCCGGAGCGGGCCGCATGGCCGCTTACGCCTATTGGAAGACGCGGAACACCGCTTTTGTTGCGCGCGCGGTGAGTCAGCTCGGCGGAGGTGGCGGGGGCCGTGGTTCCCAACGTCCGCCCGGCGGACCTTATGCCACGCGCCACATCGAGGGTCCGGATGCGATGAACCCCATCGACGAGGCTCCCGGCGTTTCCACGAACACTACGACGCAATCTTCGCTTACCGCGATCCAGGTGCTGGAGTTGTGCAAGGACCAACTCCCCGGCGAACTGCCCGCGCCCGCCGGCCCGCCAGGGCGCGGATAGACGCGAGGCCGATTATTTTTTCGATGGAGGATGCAAATCCATGAGCAGCCAATACAGTACAAGATATAACGGACTCGGGACGCCCACGCGCCGGTCGCTGTTGACGCTAGGCGCCGGCGCGGCCATCGAGGCCGCATTCATTTCCACGAGGAGCCGGGCCGGCGATGCACCCGTTGCGGCCACCAACCACGGGAAGGTCAAAGGATACGTCGACAACGGCATCAACGTCTTCAAAGGCATTCCGTACGGCGACGATACGGCCAAGCGCCGCTTCATGGCGGCTCTCCCAGCCAAGCCCTGGCCGGGCGTCCGTGATGCGCTGACGTGGGGTCCGCAGGCGCCGAAACCCGCGGCAGTCCCCAGGCAGGTTGGCAACGGAAAGGGAGCCACGAAGGCGCCGCCGCTGTTTCCGCCGGAACCACCCAACGAAATGAGTGAAGACTGCCTGAACCTGAGCGTGTGGACTCCCGGTCTGCGCGACAGCGGCAAACGCCCGGTGATGGTTTGGTTTCACGGCGGCGGATATGCCGCGGGCTCGGGCAATTCGCGGGGTTCCGACGGGGTTCGCCTGTGCAAGCGCGGCGACGTGGTGGTTGTCAGCGTGAACCACCGCCTGAATATTTTCGGTTATCTCTATCTGGCGCAGCTCGGCGGTCCCGAGTTCAAAGACTCCGGGAACGTGGGCCAACTGGACCTGATCCTCTCCCTACAATGGGTGCACGACAACATCGCCGAATTCGGCGGCGACCCATCCCGGGTCCTGGTATTCGGAGAATCCGGCGGTGGCGCCAAGAACGCCTGCCTGATGGGAATGCCTGGGGCCAAGGGTCTGTTCCAGCGGGCTTGCAGTTCGAGCGGCGAGACCGTCACCGCCTCCCGGCCGGAGACCGCCACCGAGCGCGCCAGGACTTGCCTCAAGGCATTGAACATCACTCCCGATCGCATCGACGAGATCAAGACCGTGCCGATGGAGAAGTTGATCGCTGCCAGCCGCGCTGTGGGATACTGGGGTCCTGTGGTAGACGGAGGCTCGCTACCGCGCCACCCGTTCGATCCCGACGCTTCGCCCATCTCCGCGCATGTCCCTTTCCTGGTGGGCACCAACCATGACGAGGCGCGCCTTTTGATCGGCAGGTATTTCGACCTGACCTGGGACTCGCTTCAGGATACGCTCAAGCAATACTCGGAAAAAATGGGCAAGCTGGACCTGCACGAGGTGATCGCCCTGTACCGGCGGGTCTATCCGGACTATTCCGCCAGCGATGTTTTCTTCGCCGCCACCACCGATTCGCGGGACTGGCGTCCGGCGGTGGTCGAGATCGAACGGCGGGCCGCGCTGCCGAAGGGATCGGCGCCCACTTACTCTTACGAGCTGGATTGGGGATCGCCGGTGCGGCCCGAGTTGCAGGCCTGCCACGGCCTGGACGTTCCGTTCCTGTTCGACAACGTCGCCATCTCGAATAATCTGGTCGGGACAAGTCCCGACGCATATTGGATGGCCGAACAAATCAGCGAGGCGTATATCGCTTTCGCCAAAACCGGAAATCCCAACACGCCCAAGCTCCCGCACTGGCCGCCCTACGATCTGGCCAACCGCGCGACGATGGTATTCGATAAAGTCTCGAAGGTGGTCAACGACCCGCGTTCCGAGCCGCGGAAAATGTTCTCGCAGGTCCCCTACGAGAATCCGGGCACGTAATCCTGCTAAAAACGAATTGCACAGCCAAATGAGGAACCCTATGCGAACTTCACAAAGTGTACGAACACGACGGTCCGTGATGCGCGACCTGGCGCTGGGCGCCGGATGCACGCTACTGAGCCGCCCGGGTCTCGCAGCCAAGATCGGCGGACCGGTCACTGTGGCAGAAGACGACTCCGCTTATACGCTCGCCAACGGCACGGTGACGGCTCGGGTAGACAAGAGCTCGGGCGATCTGCTTTCGCTGCGATACAAGGGAACGGAAATGCTGGCGACCATCCTGCGCCCCGACGGTTTGCCCGATACCGCGGTGGATAAGCCCGGCGCAAATCTCCGCGGAGGCGGCGGGCGCTACACGGATCACCAGTACGGTTTCTGGTCGCATGACACTACCGGACCGCACACCGTTGCCAAGATCACCATCGATCCCAAGTCCAACGGTGGAGAGCGGGCGGAGGTTTCCATCAAAGGGATCTCGGACGGCAAACCCATGGGGGCCGGCCCCGGCGGAAGCTTCATCTCCGACATCGAGATCCGTTACACCATGGACCGGGACCAATCGGGCCTTTACACCTGGTCGATCTTCGAGCATCAGCCCGAGTATCCCGCCTCAGCCCTGAGCGAGGCGCGTTTTTGCGCGAAACTGAACGATACGTTCGATTGGATCAGCATCTCTCCGAAGCAGAACCGGCCCTATCTCAAAGAGACCGGTCCGCACGAGGATAAATACGACTTCACCGTCAACCAGTTTGAGAACCCCGTGTTTGGCTGGTCCAGCACAACGAAGAATGTGGGCTTCTGGTTCCTGAATCCCACCGTGGAGTATTTGAGCGGCGGGCCTACAAAGATAGAATTCCAGGGACATCGCGATACCAACCAGGTGGCGGCTCCCTGCGTGTTGAACTATTGGCGCAGCAGCCACTATGGCGGCGCCAACGCGGATGTCGCACAGGGCGAGCACTGGACCAAAGTGATCGGGCCGTTCATGATCTACTGCAACTCGGGCGGCGATGCCCAGGCTCTGTGGAATGACGCGCGTGAACAGGGCGCCAAGGAAACTCGGAAGTGGCCGTACGAATGGGTCTCGGGCGTGGATTATCCGCACCGCAACCAGCGCCTTACGGTAAAGGGACAGTTGGTTTTTAGCGATCCTCAGATGGCGCGTGGGGCTAAGATCTCGAACCTGCTGGTCGGCCTGTCGCATCCCGCATACGCTTCTCCGGTGACGCGTCCCAACGTGCCGCCCCGCCAGATCGACTGGCAGAACGATGCCAAACACTACGAGTTCTGGGCTCATGCGGACGAGCAAAGCCGGTTCACCCTCCCGAATGTCCGCCCCGGCACTTACACATTGCACGCATTTGCCGATGGAGTGCTCGGCGAGTATGTCAAAACCGAAATCACGGCGGAGGCCGGCAAGCCGATCGACCTGGGCAAGTTACCGTGGACGCCGGTGCGCCGCGGCAAGCAGTTGTGGGAGATCGGCATCCCCAATCGCACCGGCGCGGAGTTTCTGAAAGGCGACGATTACAACCACGATGGGATGGCCCTGCTCTATGCCAGACTCTTCCCTAACGACGTGAACTATATTGTGGGCAAGAGCGACTTCCGAAAAGACTGGTATTTCATGCAGGTGCCTCATGCCGACAATCCCAACGCTCACGCCGGTATGTTCGGGAACGGCGCTGGAAACGGCCGGGCCACTCCCTGGTCAATCGCGTTCGACCTCGCGAACGCGCCGCGGGGCAAGGCCACTTTGCGTGTGGCCATCGCCGGCGGGGGAGCCAGGGAGGTCGGCGTGGCGGTGAACGGCCAGCCCACCGCCAAGATCGCTCGATTGCCCGATGCGGGTATTACGCATAACGGCATCCTGGGAATTTGGATGGAGCATGAAGTGCCGTTCGATGCATCCCTGCTCAAGGCTGGAACCAATGATGTGACGCTCACCATCCCCGCCGGGCCGGTGAATACGGGTGTCATCTATGACTACTTACGGATGGAGCTTGACGAATCGGCCTGAGGAATCGCCCGGCCGGTCCGCCGGGCGTGGCCGGCGCATCATAGTTGCGACTTATACTTACCCTTAGGAACCTATGCCTCGATACGCGTTTAATCTACGCATCAAGCCGGACAAGATCGAAGATTACGAACGGGAGCATACGCACGTGTGGCCGGAGCTCCTGGCCAAGTTGAAGGAGGTGGGCATTTCGGACTACTCCATTTTCCGCCGGGGCCAGGATCTCACCCTGGTGTTGCGCGTGGACGACTTCGAAAAGGCTTGGGGCGAACTGGACCTCGATCCCGTGAACCAGCGCTGGCAAATGTTCATGGCCTCGCTGTTCGAGCCGGTCCCGGACAAGCCGGACGGGGAACGGTTCGCTATGTTGAAGGAAGTCTTCTATTTGGAATAAGCGCCCGACGGTGGCGGCGCGCCAGGCTTGAAAGCTGCAAAAACGGTGAATATGACCCCCAAGCACAGCCGCCGGGACCTCTTACGGCAAAGCGGCGGCTTTCGCCGTCCTTTTGAGCCGGGAGGAGCCGGTCCATGCACAGGCGCATGGCCAGCGAGTCTCCTGCCTTGGCCATCTCGATGAGCTTGAGGGTTAGGTTTTCTGACTCCTCTTGTAGCAGGCGTTCCATGAGGAGCGTGGCCTTGTTGCGGCTGCCCCGGGGGCGGCCGTCGGGATTGCCGCTGATCCCTTTGGGGAAGCGACC
>JASHSS010000132.1 GCA_030038565.1 Bryobacteraceae bacterium | reverse complement strand
TGCGACGAAGTGCAGGCGGGCTTCGGCCGCACCGGCACACTCTGGGGCTTCGAACACTACGGCGCGGTTCCCGACCTGGCGTTGTTCGGAAAAGGCATGGCCAGCTCCATGCCGATTGCCGCCGTGGCCGGCCGCGCAGACGTGATGGATATGCAGCCGGCGGGCAGCATGACCTCGACGCACACCGGCAACCCGGTGTGCTGCGCGGCGGCGCTGGCATCGCTGGAACTGATCCTCACCGAGGACTTGCCCGGCAACTCCGCGCGCATGGGCGCGGTGCTGCACGATTTGCTGGCCGCCTTGGCCTCGCGCTTTCCGCAAATTGGCAAAGTGGATGGCAAAGGCCTGGTAGCGGGAGTGGCGTGCGTGATTCCCGGGACTCGCGACCCCGACGCCGGGCTGGCCTTCGACGTGGTGGCGCGGTGCGCCGAAAAAGGCGTGCTGATGTTCAGCCCGGTGGGTTATGGCGGCGGCACGGTGAAGATTTCTCCGCCGCTGGTGATCTCCGAAGCGGCCCTTCGCGAAAGCGTGGCGGTGCTGGAAGAGGCTTTCGCCGAGGTTCTGCGGGAACGGGCACAAGCGGCGTAACCATGCCACCCGAGGTGCTCATCGTAGGCGCTGGCATGATCGTGCACGATCAGCTTCTGCCCTCGCTCTACCACATGCAGCGGCAGGGCCGGATCGGCGCCATCTCGATTTGCGCGCAGCACGGCCGGAGCCTGCAGGCTTTGGGGGCAGCCGCGGATCTGGCGGAGGCCTTTCCGGGCCAGTCGTTCCGCGGGTTCCCCGAGACCGGCGATTCCGATCGTCCGCAGCCCGAACTCTTTCACGAGGCGATCGCCCGCATGCCGCCGCGCCACATTGTCGTAGTGGCGGTTCCGGACCAGCTCCATTTCGCCGTCATCATGGCGGCGCTCGCCGGCAACCAGCATGTCTGCACGGTGAAGCCGCTGGTGCTGAAACACGCGCACGCCGCGGAGATCGCGGACGAAGCCTGGCGGCGCGGCCTGGCGGTCGGCGTCGAGTACCACAAACGCTTCGACGACCGCAGCCTGCTGGCGCGCCGCAAATACCGCGACGGGCTGTTCGGCGAATTCCGCCTGGGAACCGCCTGCCTGCTGGAGAAGTGGTATTACCGCGGCTCGAATTTCCAGAACTGGATGACCACGGAAAACTCCGATGCCTTCACCTATATCGGCTGCCACTACGTGGACCTGGTCCACTTCATCACCGGCCTCGTGCCGGCGGCGGTTTCGGTGTACGGAATTCCCGAGCGCTTCCCCAATGGCAGGATGGGGTTCCTGTGGACCGACGCGCGGGTGGTCTGGTCGAACGGCGCCTGCCTGAACGTGCAGAATGCCTTGGGTTTCCCGGATGCCGCTCCCGGCACCAACACGCAGGGCCTGGTGCTCTATTGCCGGGGCGAGAGCGATGGCGCCCTGGTGGCGCACTCCGACCAATACCGCGGTTTGAAATACTGCTACACCCGCAAGGACGGCGAGGACGGCGCCACCATTTACGCCGAACCGAGCCCGGATTATTTTCAGTACGTCGATCTGGGCGGCGGCGGACTGGTTCCGGTGGGGTATGGATACCGCTCCGTGGAGTATATCGTCGAGACCTGCATCCGCGTGGCGCAGGGCGGGGACCTGGCCCGGCGGCAGGAAATGTTGCGCGAGGTCGACGATACCGGCCTGATGGCCACGCCCCGCAACAGCAATTACAACGAGCGGGTGATCGAGGCCGCGCGGGAATCCATTTTGCACGGCGGGAAGACGGTGGAAGTTCCAACCGTCTCGGAATCCTCCACGCCCGCAGCGGAATGAAGCTAAACTAGCTTCGGAGGCCACCCACATGGCAACCATACCAGCCGCGCCCGCGGTCCCCGCCGGCGCCCCTATCGCGCAGGCTCCGGCGGAGCGCCCTTCGGCCCCCGCCGCGGTTCCCCAACGCTACCTGGCGCTGGACGCCTATCGCGGGTTCATCATGTTCATCCTGGTTTCGGGAGGATTCGGCCTGGCAGCCCTGGCGCGCAAGCGGCCGGAGTTCACCTGGATCGCCGGCCAGTTCGACCATAAGCCCTGGGAGTGGATCGCGTTTTGGGATCTCATCCAGCCCGCCTTCATGTTCATGGTGGGGGTGGCCATGCCGTTTGCGCTGGCCATCCGCAAGGCGCGCGGCGCGACCAGCGGCCAGCTTTTCCGGCACGTGGCGGTGCGCAGCCTGCGCCTCATCCTCATGAGCCAGGTGCTGATGTCGATTTCGGCCGGGCGCCTGCACTTCCAACTCATCAATGTGCTGGCGCAGATCGGCCTTACCTACTTTCTGTGCTACCTGATCATGCAGCTCGAGTTCCGCTGGCAGGCCGCCATCGCCGCCGGCCTGCTGATCGGCCACTGGGCGCTGTTCGTGGCGTTTCCGGGAACGGAGGGTCCGTTTATGTCGAAGACCACCAATATCGGCGCGGTCATCGACACCTACCTGTTCGGCCACATCAATCCCGGCTACTGGGCCAATCTGAATTTTGTGACCAGCACCGCCACCACGCTGTTCGGCGTGTGGACCGGCCGGCTGCTGCAAAGCCCGCGGTCGAACCGCTACAAGATGCAGGTGATGGCGATCGCGGCCCTGGCCTGCCTGGCGCTGGGCTTCGCCATTCATCCCTGGAACCCCATCATCAAGCGCATCTGCACCACCTCGTTTACGATCTACTCCACCGGCTGGGTGCTGCTGATGCTGCTGGCGTTCTTCTGGATCGTGGAGGTGAAGGGCTACACCCGCTGGACCTTCCCGCTGCTGGTCATCGGAGCCAACTCGATTTTCATTTACTCGCTGGAAGAAGTGTTGCACGGCTGGCTGAACCGCGCCGTGGGGGTGTTCACGTTCCGTTTCTCCTTCCTGGGCGATTTCGCGCCGGTGCCCCAGGCGTGCGCGGTTCTGCTGGTGATGTGGTGGATGTGCTACTGGCTCTACCGGCGCAAGATTTTCTTCAAACTCTGACATGCGACGCCGCAACTTCGTGCGCAATCTGCTGGCCGCGGGAGCCCTCCGGAAGCTGGTTCCGGAGGGACCTCTCGCCGCCCAGGCTCCTCCGCCCGCTCCCGACTCCGCCGTCAAGCGGGTCCTGGTAATGTTCAAGTGCCATCTGGACGTGGGGTTCGTGGATACCCAGGCGAATATTATCAAGAAGTATTTCGAGGTGTATTTTCCGCGCGCCATCGAAACCGCGGCCGCCGTGCGGAGCCAGGGAAACGATCGCTACATCTGGACCACCGGCTCGTGGCTGATCCACCAATACCTGGAACGGCCGATGGCGCGGCGCCCGCAGATGGAGCAAGCGCTGGGCGCCGGCGACCTGGCCTGGCACGCGCTGCCCTTCACCTGGCAGACCGAGCTGATGGATCCCTCGCTGATCTCGGGCGCCCTGGGGCTTTCGCGCTCGCTCGACCAGCGTTTCGGGCGCACCACCACGGGCGCCAAGATGACCGATGTGCCCGGCCACACCCGCGGCCTGATTGCCCCGCTGGCCGAACACGGGGTGAAGTTTCTGGACATCGGGGTGAATTCCGCCAGCACGCCGCCGGATGTGCCGTCCATTTTTCTGTGGAAGGATGCGGCCGGCCGCTCGCTGGTGATGATGTACCATCTGCACGAATATGGCGGCGTGGTGAAGATTCCCGCGTCGGACCTGGCCGTGGATGTGGAGGTCCGCAACGATAACTCGGGTCCCCACACCATCGAGGAAATCCGCCGCATCTACGCGCGGCTGCGGCAGCAGTTTCCGAATGCCCAGGTAAGCGCCGCCAACCTGACGGACATTGCCAACGCCGTGGATCCCTACCGCGGGCAGTTGCCCGTGGTGACCCAGGAGATCGGCGATACCTGGATTTACGGCGTGCCCAGCGATCCGGTGAAGGTGGCGCGCTACCTGGAGGTGGCGCGGCTGCGCCGGGAGTGGATCGGGGCCGGGAAGCTGCAAGCCGGCGATGCCGTGGATCGCGCCTTCCTGGGCAGCTTTTTGCTGGAAGTGGAGCACACCTGGGGCACCGACACCAAAACCTGGCTGGATTTCGACCATTACACGCCGCACGATCTGGCCGGGATGCTGGATCAGCCGAAGTACAAAGTGGTGCTGTCGAGCTGGGTGGAAAAGCGCCAGGACCTGCTGGACGCGGTGGCCACTCTGCCCGCGCCGCTCGGCGCCGAAGCCCATGCGGGGATCGCCGCCCTCAAGCCCGCCGAACCGGGGACCGGCGGCCTGGAGCGCCATCGCGCCGCGGAGGCCCTCGAGACGAAGCATTTTACGATCGCGCTCGATCCCCAAACCGGCGCCATCATTCAACTGCGCACGCGCAGTTCGAGGCGCGATTGGGCCGGTCCGCGGCAGCCGCTGGGGTTGTTTTCCTACCAGACGCTTTCGAAGGCCGATTACGACCGCTTTTTCGAGGCCTATTTGAAGAGCCACGCGGACTGGGCGCCTAAGGATTTCGGCAAGCCCAATATCGAGCGCTTCGGCGCGGAGAGCCGCACGTGGCTGCCCAAGCTGACCAATTGCTACCGGACCCGCGACGCGGGCGGCCAGCGCATCCTGGCCGAAATCCGCGTGGAGGGCGCCGCGGCGGAACGTGCCGGGCGGGTCGCCTGGCCGGAAAAGATGTTCCTGGAATATACCTTGCCGGATGCCCGGCCGGTGGTGGAGATCGCCTTTTCCTGGTTCGGCAAAGCCGCCAACCGGATGCCCGAAGCGCTCTGGCTGAGCTTTCAGCCAGCGGCCTCGGATCCGCACGGCTGGCTGATGGATAAAGCGGGCGGCGCGGTTTCGCCCTTCGATGTAGTGACGGGCGGCAACCGGACCATGCACGCGGTGGTGGGAGGGCTACGCTACCAAGGTCCCGAGGGCGCGCTTGCGATCGAATCGCTGGACGCGCCGGTGGTCGCCCTAGGGGAGAAGATGCCGGTCTACTTTTCGCGCAGCCAGCCCGACGTCGCCAAGGGCCTGCACTTCAGCCTGTTCAACAACGGCTGGGGCACCAACTACATCCAGTGGTTCGGCGAAGACATGCGCTTCCGCTTCCGCATCTCGGGGTAGGCGGGCGGGGTGTCAATCGCCCGTGCACGGGTGCGTGCCCCGTGAAGGAGTCCCATGGGCCTGCCCTGGACAGGCTAAAGGCCCGTCCCACCAACCTGCCGGGCAGGCGCCTGCCAAGGGCACCCGCGAGCGTGCGCCCTTCGCGGCTACTTCTTCACCGGCACGGTCTGATCGCCGTCGATGAAGGCCAGGTACTCGGCGCCGGCGGGCGCGGCCAAGTCCTTGGAGTGCCGGGTGTTGCCCAAGGACGTTTCCATGTTCCTGCGGCCGTCCTCGTCGGACCGCATATTGGCGCGCAAGGCCAGTTTTCCACCGCCGGTGGTGTCTACGTCTTTCAGGCGGAACATCACCTGGCTGCGGTGGATCAGTTTGCGGTGTTCCGCTTCCACGATTTCACCGGTCACCACGGCGCCTTCCGCCACCACCACCGCGCCTCGCATGCGGAAGTCGTGCGCCACGGTGAAGTGCACGGGGGCGCCGGCGGGAACATCCGCGGGGACGTTTTCGGCGAGGCGAATGGTAATCGGCAGGCGGTCCAATACCGTGACCATGGCGGTGGCCGGGACGACCGGCGGCGCCGGTGCTTCGACGGGGGGCGTCGGATTGGCAGACGGCGCCGGCACGGCGGCCGGCGCACGGACAGGCGCGGGCGGCGGGGCCTTGGCGCCCGCGACGGGGGAGGCAGATTCGGTCCTGGCAGCCTTGCGCATGGCCTCGATCACCTCCGCCGGCACATCCTCTTCGGTGAGCCGGATGATCTCGGAAGTGGACAGATCGAAGCGCGTTTTGGAGGAGCGGATCTGCTCCAGAATGATCCTGGTGGCGACGTCCGCGTTGACCATTTCGAGAATGCTCTGGTTGGTGAGGACGCCATCGTCGGTCTTGGATGGAACGGACGCGACGCTCGCCGCGTGGCGGTTCCTGGCCGAATGGGAGTTCGAGGAATGCCGCGCCAACAACCAGATTCCGAATACCAAACCCAGCACCGCGAGGACTGCCAGCGCACCCACGCTGGCCAGCAGCGCCACAAACACGGGGATCTTTTTCTTTGGTGGGGGCGGCGGAGGCGGAGGCGGCGCGACCTGCGAAGGCGGCGCGGCCGGACGCACCAAGAGCATGCCCGACTCCGAATCGCGCTTCAGCCGCGCCAGGGCCGCGCGCACGTCGCCGATGGTCTGCCAGCGCTCCTCGCGGTTCTTCTGCAGGCACCGCCCCACGATGCTCTCCAGCGCCGGGGGCACGCCCGTGGCCATTTGGGTCATGGGGCGGACTTCGTCGCGCAGGATCGAGGTGAGCGTGGAAACCGTCGAATCTCCGCTGAAGGCGCGCTCGCCGGTGACCATCTCGTGCAGGATGGCGCCGAAAGCGAAGATGTCCGACCGCGCGTCCACCGGCTTGCCTTCGGCCTGCTCCGGCGACATGTAGCTGAGGGTGCCGATGATGGATCCCTCGATGGTCAACGCTTTCGCCACCGTGGCGGTCTCATCCGTGAGGGACGTGGCGGAGTGGAGCGCGGTCAGTTTGGCCAGCCCGAAATCCAGGAGTTTCACCAGGCCCGGACGGCCCTCTGAGGATTGCCCGGTGATCATGATGTTGCCCGGCTTGAGATCGCGATGAACGATGCCGGCCCCGTGGGCGGCCTCCAAGCCGTCCGCGATCTGGACCGCATAGGCCAGCACCAGCGACATCGGCAGGCCGCCCTTGGGGATCAATTCGCCCAGGGTCTTGCCGGCGATGAACTCCATCACCAGGAACTCGGTTTCGCCCTCGGAGACAATGTCGTGAATGGTGACGATGTTGGGGTGGTTCAGCGCCGAGGCCGCCTGGGCCTCCTGAAGGAAGCGGCGCCGCCGGTCGTCCGTCCCGGATTGCGGCGCGGTGAGCACCTTGATGGCCACCACGCGATTCAGGCGCTGGTCCTGGGCCTTGTAGATTTCACCCATGCCGCCGGCCCCCAAGCGCTCCGTGATCTGGTAGTGAGAAATCGTACGGCCTATCATATTGCGTACCGGGGAGACCACCAGTGTGCCACACCGGGCTTCGGTTTTGCCATCCGGCGCCGCCCGCTATTGGCTTTTGGCAAGCCATTTGCAACTATGGATTTTGAAGGACGTGCGTCGATGCCCGATCGAGCCGACAGTAGCTGCACTAACCGCCGCGCGACCATCCTGGTGGTGGAGGATTCCGAGGCCATCCGGCGGGTAGTGTGCGCGATGCTGACCCAGCACGGATACACCTGCCTGGAGGCGCCCGATGGTGTCGAAGCGCTCAATCAGCTGCGTGCGAGTGACGGAATTCAACTGGTACTCACCGATGTGGTCATGCCCAAAATGGGTGGCGCCGAACTGGCAGCCCGCCTCACCCGCGAGTATCCTTCGATCCCCATCGTGTTTATGTCCGGCTACACCGACAATCCCCTGGTGCGCGCCATTGAGCGGACGCCCATCTTTCTGCCCAAGCCTTTCACCGCCAACGCCCTCACCACCAGCGTGCGGCGGGCGCTCGAACAGCCCTGGCCGGGCCTCCCGCCGTGGTACCTTGAACACAGTCCCCAGTGAAAAACCGCATCTGGCGCCAGTTGATCGCCGTGGTTGCCGGCAACCTGATCTATCTTGTAGTGGAGCCGCATCTCCCCGCGCGCGGCCAGCACCAGCTTTACAAGGTAGATTTCGGCCTGGTGGTGGACTTCTGGATTTGCCTGGTGTGTTACGGGCTGGTGCGGATGTTGTGACGCTTACTACTTCAGGTGATCGAGCTTCTTGCGGACCTCATCCACCTTCCGCTGGACCTTCTCATCCTTCTGATCGGCGTCCAGGTCGATGTATTTCTGATAGGCCTCCCGAGCGGCCTTTTTGTCCCTGAGCTTTTCTTCGGCTTCGCCCAGCCGCAGCCAGGCTTCGTCGTAGCCGTTGTTCCAGAGGGTGGCTTCCTTGTAGCGGCCCTCGGCCGCGCGGTAGCTGCCCTTGTGGAAATAATAGTTGCCGGTCTGCAGTTCTTTCTGCGCCTGCAGGGGGTTGAAGGAGTACGTTTTTTCGCCGACGGAGGTGTCCTCTTCGGGAGGGATTTCCTCTTTGTCGCTGGTAGGCGGCGGCGTGCGCTGCTTTTGCATCTGGGGTTGCGGCTGAGACTGCGAAGGAGGCTGGGATTGGGGCTGCGGCTGAGGCGAAGTCTGCGCCGTGAGGCAGGCTGGGCCCGCCAGCAGCAGGGCTGCGATCCAACGGGGCATAGTCTGATTTTAACAACGCGGGAGGCGCCGGGGGCAAGCGGAGGGCGAGGCAGCGAGGGGCGACCTTTCTTCTTCATGAGCATGCCGGCGATTTACGCCGGATCGAAGCGGGGCTCGGGACTGCTCTAGGGTATGCGCCCTCTCGATCCGGCGGCGCTCGCGTTGGGCGCGGCCCGTTTGGATCCGCCGGCGGCGTCTCAGTTGCGAATGAGCTGCCGGCGCCCGACGTTATAATTAAGTAAGCTCTCGCACATGGAACTTCGCGACAAGGTACCGCTGCTGCCGCTTTCCCCTGGTGTGTACCTCTACAAGGATGCCGGCGGACGGGTGATCTATGTCGGCAAGGCCAAGAGCCTGCGCGCCCGCGTGCGCAGCTATTTCAACGAAGACCGCCTGGCGGACTCCAAAACCGGCACGCTCATCTCGGAAGCCACGGATATCGACTACATCCTGGTGGACAACGAGAAAGAAGCCCTGGCGCTCGAGAACAATCTCATCAAGCAGTACAAGCCGCGCTTCAACATACTGCTGCGCGACGACAAAACTTACCCCTACGTGAAGCTCACGAGCGAACATTACCCGCGAGTGTATGTAACCCGGCGCCTGAAGAAAGACGGGGCCACTTACTTCGGACCTTACTTCCCGGCTAACCTGGCGCACCGGCTGGTGCATTTTATCCACCGCCATTTCCTGGTGCCGTCGTGCAAGGTGGATCTGACGCGCTTTCATCCCAAGCCCTGCCTGCAATACCACATTCACCGCTGCCTGGGGCCGTGCGTGGAGGGCCTCACCACCGACGAGGCTTATTCGGCCGCGGTGCGCGACGTACGCCTGTTTCTGGAAGGCCGCCACGGCGACCTGGCCCGCGGTTTGCGCGCCCGCATGGAGTCGGCCAGCGAGGAAATGCGCTTCGAGGAAGCCGCTTCGTTGCGCGATCTGCTTTCGACCGTTGAAGAGATGGAAGAGCGGCAGAAGATGGCCGCCGCCAAGGGCGACGATACCGATATATTCGCCTGCTATGCCGAGCCGCCCCTGGTGGCGCTCAACCTTTTTCACTTGCGCAACGGGCAGATTGTGGACCGCCGCGAATTCTTCTGGGAAGATCAGCCAGAGTTTGAAGAGGCCCAGTTTTTCAGCGCCCTGCTGAAGCAGCTCTATCTCGACCAGCAATACATTCCCGGCGAGATCCACGTGCCGGTGGAATTCGAGGACCGCGAGGCGCTGGAAGAGCTGCTTTCCGAAAAGCGCCATCGCAAAGTGGAAATCCGCACGCCGCAGCGGGGCCAGAAGAAAGCCCTCATGGGCCTGGTGGAAACCAACGCCCGCCACAGCTTCGACGCCCGCTTCCGTGTGCTGAAGCCCTCCTCGCGGGCTATTCAGGAGGCCTTGCAAGACAGCCTGAATCTGCCGTCGGCGCCCGCGCGAATCGAGTGCTTCGACATCTCCCACATCCAGGGCACCGACAAAGTGGCCAGCATGGTGGTATGGGAAGAGGGGCGCATGAAGAAATCGGATTACCGGAAGTTCATCATCCGCACGGTGGTGGGCAACGACGATTTCGCCAGCATGCGGGAGGTGGTGACGCGGCGCTACGGGCGGCTGCAGGAGGAGAAGCAGCCGATGCCCGGGCTGGTGTTGATCGATGGCGGGCTGGGACAGTTGCACGCCGCCGCCGAAGCCCTGGAAGGGCTGGGCATCAGCGACCAGCCGCTGGCCGCCATCGCCAAGCGCGAGGAGATCATCTATGTTTACGGCCAGGAAGACGAGCCGCTGGCGCTCGACCGCTTCTCCCCGATCCTGCACCTGATCCAATCCATCCGCGACGAAGCCCATCGTTTCGCAGTGACGTTTCACCGCTCCCGCCGCAACGCGCGGCAATTGACCAGCGAGCTGGACGCCATCGAAGGCGTGGGCGCCAAGACCGTGCAGAAGCTGCTGAAGGAATTCGGCAGCTCGGAACTGGTGCGCGCCGCGACCGAGGAGCAGTTAGCCGCGGTGGTGGGGCGGGCAGCCGCGCGGAAGGTGAAGGCGCACTACGTACCGGTTTGAAATTGGTGATAGCTCCCGCCTTTTGAAGTATTATTGATAACAGTCCTGAAGAGGGATCATTGGTTGCGACTCCGCGCCAGCAGGGATTGGGAGGTGGGTGATGGCCGATTCCGAAAACAAGCGGGATTCGTCGGCTTCGGTTCAAATTATCGTGGCGATCATCGGCTTGGCCGGGGTAGTCGCCACGGCGGTGATCGCCAATTGGAACACGCTCTTTCCCAAGCCATCGACCACTTCTGGTTCTGCGCCTTCCGGCACCGTCACTGCGCCTCCCCCCACCGTCACGGCGACGACCGGCCGCGGGACCAATGGGCAGCCCCCTCCCCGGCCTCACCCCCCCGAATGGTTCGACCGCGCACGCGGGGGAGTTTGCCATGCAAGTCTCCTGGAGTTACGACCTGGATTCCGGCGGCCAGTCTGAGGGCAAGGCCGGCGATTTTTCGTGGGAGATGGTTAAAGGTGGGAAACCCTATCTTGAGCCAAGAGACGGCGCATTCTACCTCGCGGGGAACAAAGATACATACAAATCCTTGACCCTGGAAATGCTGGAGCGTTTCCCATACTCACGGGCAGCCATAGGTGCAATGGCTGTCGAGAAGAACGTGGTTGCCTACAAGACCAGGCAGGGACATTTCGGAAAGTTCCTGGTGGTTTCGTCCGATCCTGAAGGGACCAGGATGAACATCCAATATGTGACTTATAAATGACCGTCGCGGCGCGGCGTGTGCCGGGACGCGATGGCGAGGGCCCTTGTCATGAGCCACCCAGCCCGACAAACACCACGCCGAGCAGCACCAGCCCCAATCCCACCAGTTTCTGCTTATTAAACGTCTCTTTGAAGAAGATACGCGACCAGACCATGGTCCAGATGTAGCCCAGGGAGACCATCGGGTAGAGCACTGAAACCTGGCCGCCCTTAAGGCCGAGGCCATAGAAGACCGACGATCCCAGGTAGAGCGCCACACCCAGAATCAGGTTGCGATTAACGAAAGTCAGCAGTGACTTGCCTACCGTGGCGGAGCCGAATTTCAGGAACACCGCGCCGAATGAGCCGACGATCGACGCGGCGAAAACCAGCAGCATGGAACGCAGCAGGACCGGGTTCACCGGCGTCCTCCGCGGCCCAGCACGGCCACCCCTACCACGATGGTCGAAATCCCGATGTTCTTGTACAGGTTGGGCGATTCGTGGAGCAGTGTGTACGAGAGCAGTGTTACCCACACGTAGTTGAGGGAGATGATGGGGTAGAGTATCGAAAGCTCGCCATCGCGCAATGCCAGCACGAGGAGCAAGGTAAAGACGCCGTAGAGCGTGTACCCCAGGATCAGCGGGAAATTGGTAAGAATGGACGGCAGGCTGAACGCGAAGCGATCCATCCCCACTTTCATGAGGATCTGGGCCGCCGCACCGATCATCGTGCAGCAGAATACCAGTAGAACCGAGCGCCGGCGGCGCGCGGCAGTATCGTCCTGGGGAGTGGAAAGGGCAGCGGGAGAACTCAATCTGTGCGCCTCGGCAGTCTCAGAACAGGATAGCAGGGATTCCGATAGAATGGAGAACTGTGGATCAGGACAACCTGGCGGTGGCCGACGAAGCGCGCGGGGAAGCGCCCGAATCGCCGCCGGCGACCGCCGAGCGGGGCTTCATCGCGGAGTGGACCGTCACCATCATCCTGCTTTTGTTCGGCACCACCAACCTGGTGCAGGCTTTCGTGATTCCCACCGGGTCGATGGAAGATACCTTGCTGGTGGGGGATCATCTGCTGGTGGATAAGCTGGCCTATTCGCCCGCGGGAGCGGTCTCGGCGCGTCTCCTGCCGTACCGCGAGGTGAAGCGCGGAGATATTATCGTGTTCCGCTACCCCGTGGATATCCGGCAGACCTTCGTGAAACGGGCTATCGGCGTCCCCGGCGACCGCATACGCCTGTTGAACAAACAACTCATGCTCAACGGCAAATTAGAAGATGAGCCGTATGTCTACCATAACACCGGGTATGTGGACTCATACCGCGATAACTTCCCGGGCGAGCCGAACGGACACGTGGCGCCGGCCGCCATGGACATGCTATTGAATCACGTGGCGAACGGCGAGGTGGTGGTGCCGCCGGGATATATCTTCGCCATGGGGGACAATCGCGATGCGTCGCTCGACAGCCGTTATTGGGGCTTCGTGCCGCGGGAGAATATCATCGGAAAGCCGGTCGTCATCTATTGGTCGTACGATGCGCCCACGGATGAACTGATCGCTCCTACGGTGTCGCTGGAGCATCTCCGCGACCTGATTACGCATTTCCCCACCAAGACCCGCTGGCGGCGAACCTTCCAATGGGTTCGCGGGTATCCGCTCCAATAACATGAATCCGCATTTTCATGCCCTGATCCTGGCGGGGGGGCGCGGCACGCGGTTCTGGCCGCGCAGCCGGCGGCGTTCGGCCAAGCAGGTGCTCAACGTGGTGGGCGAGCGCTCGCTGATCCAGGCGACCGTGGAGCGGCTGAAGCCGCTGGTACCGCCCGGACGGATGTGGGTGCTGACCAATCACCACCTGCGGGACATCATCCTCAAACAGTTGCCCGAGATTCCACGCGCCCAGATTCTGGCCGAACCGGCGCAGCGCAACACCGCGCCGGCGATTGGCCTGGCGGCGCACGTGGTACACGCGGTGGATCCCGCCGCGCTGATGGGGGTGTTCCCGTCGGACCATGTGGTGGGCAACCCCGTGGCCTTCCGGAAGGTGCTGCGGGTGGCGTTGAAGGGCGCCTCGGGCGGCCGCCTGATGGTGGTGGGAATTCCGCCGCGCTGGCCCGAGACGGGATACGGCTACATCGAGTTTCCTCCCGGCACCAAAGCCGGGGACCCGCAGCCGGCCGCGGTCCAGCGGTTCCGCGAAAAGCCGGCGCTGGCGAAGGCCCGGCGGTACGTGGCGGCGGGCAATTTCTACTGGAATTCGGGAATGTTCTTCTGGCGCGCGGATGTGCTGCTGGAGGAGTTGCGCGCGCACCTGCCCAAAAGCGCCACGCTGCTGGCGGGGCTGCCGCGCTTTGGGACGCGCGCCTTCGGGGCCGCCCTCACGCGCGTCTTTCCGCTTTGCGAGAACATTTCCATCGATTATGCGGTGCTCGAAAAATCGAAGCGCGTGAGCGGCGTGGCGGCAGCCGACTTCGGCTGGAACGACGTGGGAAGCTGGAACGCGGTCTACGAGCTGCGGACGCGCGACGAATGCGGAAACGCCGCGGCCGGGGAAACCGTATGCCTGGACGCTCATAACAACTTCGTGGATGCGCGCGGAAAAATGGTGGCGCTGGTGGGGGTCCGGGACCTGATCGTGGTGGATACACCGGATGCTTTGCTGGTGGCCGCGCGCACCGAAGCGCAGCGGGTGGGCGAAGTGCTCAAGGCCCTGGAGAAGCGCAACCGGGCGGACTTGTTGTAAGCCAGTCGTGGGCGAAGCGCTCTCGACCGCGCGGCAGCCGCGCGCATGAGCAAGCTGCCTGCGCGGCGGCGCGCATACGCACGCGGGGCGCCGCGAAGATCTCCGGACGCGCGGGTCCTGATATAATGCCCGCAGAACAAGGAGGCCTCTGTGTCCAATCCCACTTCCCGCAGGTTTTTCCTGGGCGCCGCCACGGCGCTGGCCGCGTCCCGTGTATGGGGCGCGAACGATAAGATCAACGTCGGCATCGTCGGCCTGGGCGGCCGCGGCACCAATCATCTGGATTACTATTCCCTTCACATTCCGGAAGCCCGCGTGGCCGGTTTGTGCGATATCGATCAGGCGGCCCGCGAAAGGGCCCAGACCCGGCTTCAGAAAAACGGAGGCGATAAGGCCAAGGAGTTCGAGGACATGCGCCAGATGTTCGCCGATTCCTCGATCGAGGCCGTTTCGATCGCCACGCCCAACCACTGGCACGCGCTGGCGGCCATCTGCGCCATGAAGGCCGGGAAGGATTGTTACAGCGAAAAGCCGGCCTGCTACAACATCCACGAAGGCCAGCAGATGATCAAGGTCGCGCGCGAGACCAACCGGATGTTGCAGATCGGCTCGCAGCACCGTTCGAATCCCATGAAGATCAAAGCTATGGAAGCCATGCACGGCGGCCTCATCGGCAAGATCTACCTGGCTAAGGGGCTGTGCTTCAAGCGCCGCCAGTCGATCGGCCACAAGCCCGACTCCCCGGTGCCGCCAGGCGTGAATTGGGACCTGTTCCTGGGGCCGGCGCCCATGCGGCCGTTCAACGAGCTGCGCTTCAAGTACAACTGGCACTGGTTCTGGGACACCGGCAACGGCGATATCGGCAACCAGGGCGTGCACGAAATCGGCATTTGCCGCTGGGGACTGGGCGATCCCGATTTCCCGAAGGCGGCGGTTGCCATGGGCGGCAAGTACGCCTACGAGGACGACCAGGAGACCCCGAACACCCTGATGGCCAGCTACGATTACGGCGGCGGGCGCGAGATCATGTTCGAGGTGCGCGGGCTTCTGACCGGCGGCGAAGGCACTCCGGCGCGCGGTTTCGGCGGGCGCGGGCGGGGACGCGGGGGCGCGGCGGGTGATGCTGCCGCTGCACCGGCGACGCCTCCCACGCCGCCTGCCCCGCTCAACGTGACCATCGGCAACCTGTTCTATG
>JASHSS010000131.1 GCA_030038565.1 Bryobacteraceae bacterium | reverse complement strand
ATGGCAGTTTCATGGCGTTCAAGGTAGTGGCGGATGCGAAAACGGGCAATCCAGTGCTGGAACCGGTTTGGAACTCCGGGGATTTCGATATTCCCGATCCAGCGGTGATCGCGAACGGCGTGCTGTTGGCGCTCGCCACGGGCGAGAACGCAGTACAGCGGGGTGGAGAAGACAAGCGCCTGCTCAACACGCATCCTGCGGTACTCAAGGCGCTGGACATGAAAACTGGGAAAGAACTCTTCAACAGCGGGAGCGCGATGGAGAGTTGGGTCCACTTCAGCGGCCTCGCGGTGAGCGATGGGCGCGTCTTTGTAGTGGATCATGATTCCAATGTCTATTGTTTCGGGCTGCCTCCGCGAAGTCCGGGGGATGCGCGCTGAACCTATACCGCCCAAGCCGCGCTCGCTCTTCGAATTTGTTGCCGGCCGCAAGTCCCAGTCCCTGGCCGGCCACTGCCAAGATCAGTGCAAGGCCGCCGAAGCGCCCGACGGAGCGGACGCCCGACGGGTGTTTATCGCCGCTGGCCGGGCGCGCTCGCCGTGGGCAAGGAAACCGGCGCAGCTTGCGCCGGCGGCGCCGCTGTGCACGGGTTGGGACGCTCGGGCGGGTTCACCCCCGGCGGCAAACTGAATGGCGCCACCGGTGTCACAGGCACGTTGCCGGCGCCCCGCCCACCGGCGGCCCGGCCCCCGCCGCCACGCCCTGCAGGAGGCGCGGGCATGGTGGCAGCCGAGCAGCGTGGCACCATCTGGTCGGCATTGGCAAGGGCGTATAGGGTCAGCGCCTCTTCGATCGCCGCCTCGCGCATGTCCGGCTCGTAGATTCGTTCGTAGGTGTCGAAGTTGGTGTGGTGCGTGTAGGTGTTGTAGTCGAACGGATCCTGGCTGTAGCCCACGCCGGGCAGTCCAGCGTTGTTGAAAGAAGTGCTGTCGGTGCCGCCGGTCTGTCGGCCGAGGGTCGGGTTAACGTGGTAGAAGCCCCAGTCCTTGAAGTTGTCCATCGCGGTCTGCACCATCGCGGCGGCCTCGGGCGGCCCGAACACGCTGGCGCCCCTCGGTTTGCCAGTGCCGTCGTCGAGGTTCAGGTAGGCGTCCAGCCTGAACCATTCTGGTTTGGGGTTCTCGGCGCTGCCGAAGTGCTGCGCCACATAAGCGATCGAACCATACAGGCCTTCCTCCTCGCCGCTCCACAGCGCGACGCGGATGGTGCGGCGGTGGGGCAGGTTGAGGGTTTGAATCAGCCGCAAGGCCTCAACCGCCACGGCGCCGCCGGCCGCGTTGTCGGTTGCGCCGGTGGCCGCGTTCCAGGAGTCAAAGTGACCGCCGTTCATGACCACTTCGTCGGCTTTGTCTGAACCGGGCAACTCACCCACCACGTTGTAGACGGTGCGCCCGGTGGGATAGAACTCGTTGTGGATATTGATCCTCAAAACAACCGGAATATGGTCGATCGTCACCGTGCGGTATATCCGGCCGTAATCCTCATTGCCCATGAGCAGCGAGGGCAGGTTGGGGTTATTAGGGTTCTCGTTGTAACCCGCGCTGGATTGCTGCGCGATCACGCCGTACGCGCGGCCGGCATCGGTAACCTTTACCAGGGCTCCGTTCTCGATCAGGAACTTGTTCACCTGCTGAGCAACCTCAGCCGCTGTGAGACCCTCGGCGGGGGCGCCGTCTGCGGCAGTTGCTCCGCCGCGGCCTCCACGCCCGCCGCGACCCCCTGCGGCAGCAGCCGCGGTCGGAGCGCCCCCGCGGCGTCCGCGCCCGCCGGGCTGGGACCAGGAATTCTCATCTCGGCGCAATGGCGCCGGCACGAAGTTCTCTGCCACCTGCACGTGTGGGCCGTAGAAGATGACGGCCCCCCGAACCTTGTCTTTTATCGACGCCAGGTAGGAATCGAGGTCGGCCTGAGTTACGGGCTTATTCTCTCTGGCCACCACCGGCGGCATGGGCGGCGGTGCGCTGCCGGGGTTCTGGATGGCCGCCAACTCCTCAGGCGTCAGGCCGCCGCCCCGCCCGCCGCCGAATCCACCTCCGCCGCCGCGCCCGCCCCGGCCCGCTCCGGCCGGGGGTTGCGGAGGTTCGACCACCACCACGGGACCCTGGACCGGGCCGTTGCTGCCTGGCGTCCAAGCGACCGCCCGCACGTTCAGCGGTTGCTGGAACGGCGAAATCGCATTGGCTTGCAGATCCCAGTTCTGCCAGCCGGGATGGTTGAAGTTCCAGGCTTCGAGGTGGACGTTCGAGAAGCCCCACTTCACCATCTGACCCACTGCGAAGTCCTGCGCCGCCCGCAGCCCAGGCGAGCCGGTGACGCGCGGTCCGTAAACATCGGTCACCTCGTGCAGCCACCACATAAGCTGCGAATCCTTGGTTTCCTGCTCCCGTAACTGGGTATTGATGTTGGCCAGGCTGGGCGCCTGCGCCAGCGCCGGGAGAATCGCCAGGCTGCAGGCAGTCAGCGTACAAGTTAAACGTAGGGTCATGTGGTTCTCCTTAAGCCTGAAAAACTGCGCGCCGGAGCGCGGGCTTTGTGCGGCTCGCTTTTTTACAATGGATAGCCATTGTACACCCGAGAGCGCCTGGCATTGTCAGCTTGTTCGTGAACGCAGCACGGAGATACCCGAAAAAGGGCCCGCCCGTCTCAATTCCGGAGAGGAACTTGACCGGCGAATCTACCCCCAGATTTTCAGACGATGCTTGCCGCGCCCCATCTCGTGGAGGTGTGGCCTTACCTCTGCCCGGAAGATCGGCCTTGGGAAAGCTGGCCTCCGTCCGACTCACGCCAGATCTTTGTCGCAAGTGTACGGGGGCGTGCGGCCGAGGTGCGGACTCAGTGTGAACGCCGGGCACTTCTCCCGAAGGTAGATCCGGCCGGGTGGGTTAGTCGTACCGCCGGTTCAGTGACGTTGGCCGCATCTGCCGCGGGCGCAGCGACACAACGGCATTCGGCAGAGCGACCGGACGCCGGGGTGGCGATTTGCCAGAAAGCCCAAGTAGCGGTGCGCGGGAAGCCTCGTGGAAGCACATGTCCGAGGAAGCGGAGCAAGGAAGACCTCGTCAGTGCGTAGTCGGTGAGGGCCAGCCAACTCACGGGGATGGCGACAGATGCGTGCACCGGGCCAGGTAGTGGCTGAACCGCCGCACGCTTTCGCAAGTCGCTGACCTTACCACCGCCCGCTGGTCGGCCCGTCGCGCCTGATCAAACCTGAGTCGGCCGGACGCTTACCCTGAACGTCAACTCGACGACCCGCCGACGTTTGCCATTCGACACTATTCTCCGCCAGGCGAAAAATCTCGTGGCATGGCAGCATCTTGGCGATAGTCCGTAACCTGCTGTTCTGAGCCTGAAGCTAGCCAAACCGATACTCACCGCGAAAGGAAGGAAAATGTCAATTTCCACCGAAACCTGCGACCAGGCAGCCACGAATCAGAAACATCGGACGCCTGGCAACACTCCATATCAGGCGTGGGCCGCCAAGGCGCCGAAACAACCCATGTGCTCGAAACCGTCGATCTCGGTCCGCTCGGCGCCGAGGAAGTCGAGGTCGCGGTCGAAAGTTGCGGTTTGTGTCACTCCGATCTCTCCGTGTTCAATAACGACTGGGGCATTTCACAGTACCCGGCGATTCTCGGCCATGAGGTGACCGGTCGCGTGACAGCAGTCGGGCCGAATACCAAACGAATCAAACTGGGCCAGCGCGTCGGAGTCGGGTGGAATTCCGGTAGCTGCATGCACTGCCGCCAGTGCATGTCGGGAAACCATAACCTTTGCCCGGAGGTTCAAATGACTATCGTCGGCCATCGTGGCGGCTTCGCCAGTCACGTCCGCTCGCACTGGGCATGGACGTTCCCTCTACCGGAAAACCTGAACTCCGCTGAAGCCGGGCCTCTTTTGTGCGGCGGTGTAACGGTCTTTGCGCCTATCGCGATGTACGCCAAACCGACTCAACGGGTGGGCATCATCGGCATCGGCAGTCTCGGGCACATGGCCGTGAAGTTCGCAGCCGCGTACGGCTGCCACGTTACGGCGTTCACGTCGAGCGAGAGCAAGTTCGACGAGGCAAAAGGGCTCGGTGCACACGACGCTTTCTCGACCGCCGATCCGGCGCCGCTCAAGAAGCTCGCGGGCAGCTTCGACTTGCTGATCAGTACGGTCAACGTGAAGCTCGATTGGGACGCGATCATCGGCACGCTGGCGCCGAACGGCCGCTTACATGTCCTCGGCGCCGTGCTGGAACCGATTCCCGTCTCTGTTTTCTCGCTCATGATGCAGCAGCGCAGCGTATCGAGTTCGCCGGCCGGCTCGCCCGTGACGATCGAGACCATGCTCGACTTTGCCGCGCGGCATCATATCGCTCCCGTAACCGAGCATTTCCCCATGAGCAAAATCAATGACGCCTTCGCACGGCTGGAAGCGGGCAAGGCGCATTACCGTATCGTTCTGGACGCGGATTTCTCGGAATAGAGTCGCGGAGCCTCGCCCCTGTCCGATGCTCGGCCAGCCGCGCCCGAGGCGGCTGAGTTGGCCGGACGCTTGCTGTAGGGCAGGTCGCCGCCGCGGTATGGCTTCCCGCGAAGACAATCGGAAGCGGTTCGTCCTGGCCTGTTTCAACGGTGGCAGTCGCCAGCGGTGCTTCAGGTCAACCTCGTCATTACGAATTCCTTCACAGCGTGCGATGCTACCTGTCAGGCGGCACGATTTCGTATCCGTGGACGGGATACCGGATGCAGGTGCTCGGCCTGTCGGGATCGAACATTACTGTCACCGTCCTGCCGACCGGCAGTTCGATTCCCAATGCTTGCATTTCGCTGCGGATGGTCTTGCCCTCACCGTCCTGGTATTCGAAAACAGTTCTGAAGCAGCGGCCTTGGAACCGGCCGAAGTCCGGCTGCGACTCCACGACCCGCGCGCGCGCCGGAGTTCCGCATTGCAGCAGCCGGACATTGTCTGCCCATAGCTGTAAATCCATGCGCCCAAGCCGTACAGCGAGGTGGGATTGGCCTTCCCCGCTCCCAGCCGCCGGGCCAGGTCCGGCTTGCGCTTGACAATCCAGGCGCCTCCGGCCCACATGAGCGCCATAAGATGGTACCCGCCGGCGAACAGGCTCACACAGATAAGCCCTATAAAATATGCCCCGGTCAGCCGCCCAAGGGGTGTCGGGCGCAGGTAGCGGACTTTCCGCGGCACAGGCGCCAGCAGCTCGCGCGGCAGGTCGTCCGGCTCGCCATCGTGGAGAACGGAATCAGGGAGCACGCTGGCCAGGGCCGCCGTCACAAACCGGCGCCTTTCATCGGATAGACCTTCGCCGAACTCCAGCCGCCGCTCGCCATCGAGCACAATCCGGAAAGTAGCCGGCTGATATATTCCGCCGTACTGGTTCTCCTCGCGGACAGACCGGAATTGAGACCATGGGTAATCGCTCATGAGGCCGTCCCCGAAAAGGACGTGCAGGCAATCGAGGTCCCGCCTCAGTTCCAGCCCCTCCGTCAGATTGCTCATCGCCAGAAGCATCAGGAAGAGGCCAAACCCGAACGCTATCAGGTCGCGCCCGGATGGAGAAGGAAAGTCCCGGAAAGTGAAATAGCACAGAAAAGCGGCCGGTAACAAAAGCAAACCGATCCCCGGACGAGCCGTGGTGGCCGCCAGGCTGAAGCCCCTGGGCAAATGGGTGAACCGCACGCCGCGCGGAGGGCAGGTCAGATCGATCGGGGTCACTGTTGCGGGTGCGAAGGCCGGCTTTGGCGGCTGATCGGGCCACACGGATAACGCCAGAAAGATCACGCCCAGCACGAACACCGTGATTTGCCACCACAACAGTCCGATTCCCGGCTCATAATACTCTTGCGCCGGTTGGGACGGATTGTAAAGCAGCCGATGGTGCGTGCCCGGGGCGTTCCCTGGACCGGGCTTATTGACCGTCGACGACTGCAGCTTCTTTCCAGCGACCTGGTAAGTGAACGTAGTCAGCACACCGCGGGCGTGCGCGCGGCTCCGCGGCAGGTCCTCGCTACCGATGACGACGGCGTCCGCGGCTGTCCACGTGGTTAAATGCTGGTAGACGGGGTAGGCCGTACCGGCGGCCAACGCAATCGTGAAGAGGCCGATTAAGATCCCCGGTTTTCGATTCGCCGGCCTCATAATTTGCTCAGCGCAGCACCAGCTCGACGCGGCGGCGCGATGGCGCATATCCAGATGGCGATCTGCTCGAGTGCGCCGAAGCGCCTCCATCTGGTGCCGAAGGTCGCAAGGACAACCCGAAGCCTCGCGAGGCCGAGGCGCATGGTACTCGCCGGAAGGAGGATCGCGGCGGCCCCGATAAAGAGCATGGCGGTTCTTGGGGTGGAATCGGCATAGACGAAAATCGCTGGGTCAACGGCAAGGGGCATCACGCCGAGCAGAATTGCTGTCACCCGATCGCTGTGCGCAAACCACATAGGGTTAGGCGGGAACGAGAGAAAAAAACCTGCATCTTTTTTTTTTGAGCGCGGCTCGATTGGCGGGAGCATTCGAGAGGTTAGGCGTGAAATGGAGGCGAATACTGGCACTGGATGAAATATTTTGTTGAGCTGCGTCACTGGAATGCTGATAGACTGTGCCTATCGCGACGGCAGCTGAACCGGGTGAAGTTACGAGGCTTTTATTGGCTTGGCGCAGCGGGAGCGACGAGGCGCTTCAGCAACTGGTTCCCTTGGTTTACGAGGAACTGAGGCGGCTCGCGCGGACCTACATGAGCCGGGAACGGCAGACCCATACTCTTCAGACTACGGCGCTGGTCCACGAGGTTTACTCGCGGCTGATTGCCGCTCCTCACGTGCGATACCGGGATCGCAGCCATTTCTTCGCAAT
>JASHSS010000014.1 GCA_030038565.1 Bryobacteraceae bacterium | reverse complement strand
ACGTGGGCGATGATGGCGATATTGCGGATGCCGGGATTACTGGTTTTCATGGAATACGTTCAATGGCCGGAGTACGGCGAACGGCGCGGCAGGAGGCGCCAACCGCAGTATAGCATTGGCTGCGGCCCGCACCGCCGGCTCCGGCCGTGGCGTCGCACCACGCGCGCGGCCGCACCACCCGCTCCAGCGGTGGCGTCGCACCACGCGCGCGGCCCGCAGCCCCCGATCCGGCGCCACCCCTCCGCCGGCGCTGTGAAAGGCCCCAAAGCCGGCTCGCTCAGAGCCGCCCCGCGCGGCGGGAGGCGGTGGGATCGCCGGACAGATACCAGGGGATATTGATCACCGTGATGCGCTGGTCGCCCTGGAACAGCAGCAGGGCTTTCAACACGGTGGAGCGATGGTTGTGCAACAGATTGTAATACCAGCGGCGCTCCACCAGTTCCGGGACCAGCACTGCGATCAGCCGCTGGGGGTGGGCCTTTTCCATTTCCAGCACGAATTCGAGGACCGGCCGGATCACGAACCGGTAGGGGGATGTGACAACCGCCAGGGGCGGCGGCTTCAACCCCGCTTGCCGGGCGGGTTCTTCCACCACTTCTCGCCACTGGGTGACGAGCGCATCGGAACCCGGACCGTCATCCACGTGCACGGCCGTCACGTCGGGAGAAATGGTCAGAGCGAAGCACATGGCGCGATGGGTGATACGGCTCCAGCGGTCGATGGCGACCACCACCAGGGGCGGGGTCAGGTCGCTGGTGTTCAAGCGCGTGGCATCGTAGGTCGCCAGGGCCACATAATTGTAGTGGCGCCGGACCATCCTCATCATCAGAATCAGGCTGGGAATCAGGATTACCGTGATCCAGGCCCCTTCGGTGAACTTGGCCACCAGCACCACGAGCAGCGTAATCCCGGTAGCTATGGCTCCCAAGCCGTTGATGAACATGCTCTTCTTCGAGCCGGGGCCGCCCACGCGCCGCCAGTGCATGACCATTCCGGCCTGGGATAGCGTGAAGGCCCCGAAGGCGCCCACGGCATACAGCGGGATGAGGTTGTCGGTAACCCCGCCGAACAGGATCAGGAGCGCGCCGGTCGCGAAGGCCAGGGCATAGATGCCTTGGGTATACACCAGGCGACGCCCGCGCATGGCCAAGCCGTGCGGCAGGAACCCATGCTGGGCAATAGCCCGGGCCAGGCGGGGAAAATCGGCGAAGGCGGTATTGGCCGAGAGCGCCAGAACCGCCAGGATCGATCCGATGCTCAGCCAGTAGAAAACCCCCGTGCCGGTGACTGCGGCAAGCAACTGGGAAAGCACGCTCTGGTAGCCCTGCTCTCCGGGTGCGGTGGCGGCGATCCCGTAAGCCTTGGACAGGAAGGCGACGCCCAGCAGCATGGCCACCAGGATGGCGATCACCAGGGTGAGGGTGAAGCGCGCCGTGACGGGCGCGGGTTCGCGGAAGGCCATCACGCCGTTGCTGACCGCCTCGACTCCGGTCAGCGCCGTGCAACCGCTGGCGAAGGCTCGCAGTAGCAGCCAGAGACTCAAGGTAGCCGTGGCGCCGACCAGATGCGGGGGGGCCACCACCGGTACCGGATGGCCCCCCGCCAGGAGGGCTTTGACGGCCCCCAGGACGATCAAGCCCAGCAGGCAGAAGATGAACAAATAGGTAGGGACCATGAAGACGCCGCCGGCTTCGCTGACTCCGCGGAGATTGACCAGCGTCACGATGACCAGAATCGCCAGGCAGAGCAACAGGGTGTGCTTTTCGAGCGAGGGCACGGCCGAGATCAGCGCCCCCACACCGGCCGAGATGCCCACCGCGGCGGTGAGGATGTAATCCACCATCAGAGAGGCGGCCGCCAGCAATCCGGGCCATACGCCCAGGTTTTCGCTGGCCACGGTGTAGGATCCGCCGCCCATGGGATAGGCCTCGATGGTCTGGCGGTAGGAGAAATAGACGATGCCGAGCAGAACGATGATGCTCAGGCTGATGGGAACGATGTAAGCCACTCCCGCCATGCCCAGGGGGATCAGGAGGGTCAGCGCGGCTTCCGGTCCATAAGCCGCCGAGCTGAGTGCATCCAGGCCGAAGATGGGGACGCCCCTGATGGGCCCGATCCTTTCGGCTTTCTCTTCCTCGGTGGCCAGCGGCCGCCCAAACAGCACATCCATCCAACCCATGGGTCTATTCTCTTACGAACAGGGCGTGAAGCGAGCGCGAATTAGAACTTCCGCCGCTTCCGGCCGATAAGGATAGGGGGAGAAGTGTATGATCGACTTTTCGATGCCTTTACAGGGCATGACCATGGCCCAAGACCAGCTCCATCGCGTGGCTCAGCGGGTGACGCAGGATCCGGCCGAAGGCGCGGATCCGAATACGGCGGTGGACACCATCCAGGCGGCCAATCAATATGCCACCAACCTGGAAACGCTGAAAATGGGAAACGAAATGACCCAGGCGACCCTGAATCTGCTGGCATAGACGGCGCGCTTCCCGCATTTCGGGCTTGACCTGTCTATCGCTGTAGGGTTGAGACTGGAATCAGCTATGCCGCTGACCGTCACCCATCTGGCCCGCGCCTGCGGGCTGAGCCGGAGCACCGTGCTTTATTACGAGACGGTGGGACTGATGAAACCGGCCCGGCGCAGCACCGGGAACTACCGCATCTACAGCGAGAAAGAGCTCCAGCGCCTGCGGCAGATCTGCGTCTATCGTGGCGCAGGCCTCAAGCCCGGCGACATCCGCACGATCCTCGAGGGAGCTTCGGACGGCGCCACGGGCGTTTTGAAACGAAGGCTGGCGGAACTGAGCGGCGAAATCGACAGGCTGCGCGATCACCAGCGGGCCATCGCGCGCCTTTTAAAAGACACCGAACAACTGAGGAGATTCGCCATGGTCACCAAAGAAAAGTGGGTGGAAGTCATGCGTGCCGCCGGGTTCACCGACGACGATATGCACCGCTGGCACGCGCAATTCGAAAAATCGGCGCCCGAGGAGCACCAGGAGTTCCTGGAATTCCTGCACATCCCGGCCCCGGAGGTCCAGTCGATCCGCGACTGGAGCCGGAAGGCGGGCTGAGGAAGACTGGCGGCGGAAGTCCACCGGCGGCCGGCGGGACGGCGCCAACCAGTCGAGTCCGCCCGGTCGCTGGCTGCGCGACCGGAGCCGCTGGCCGCAGCCGGTCACAGGCGCTCTTCCGGCGCCGCCCCGGCCGCGGCTACCCGCGGCTAATCGAGCCACACAGACTTCCTCCGTGCGCCATCGTGGCGCGGCCAGCGTCCGGTTTCCTTGTTACAGCTTGAACAACTCCCGCAGCCTCCGGGTCTGCACGCGGCTGACCGGGATTTCAGTGTGCTTGCGGTCGTCCATGCGCAACTGGTAGCTGGACTTGAACCACGGCACCACTTCCTTGA
>JASHSS010000013.1 GCA_030038565.1 Bryobacteraceae bacterium | reverse complement strand
AGATGCTCTGGTACGGAATAAGGACGTGGCCGAGTTCGCCGCCGAAACCCATTCTGCCCTTGATCACATGGCCGGCCATGATCACCCCGCCACCCAGACCGGTGCCGATGATAGCCGAGACGGAAGTTCCCTGGGAAAGGCTGCCGAAGATGGTGAAGTGTCCCCAAAGGGCCCCGGCGTTGCCGTCGTTGAGGTAGGTGACGGGTAGGCCTAGAAAGGCTTCCAGAGCCTGGCGGATATCGAACCCGGCCCACTCGGCGTGCACAAAATTCGTGGAGCCGCGGGCGCTAAGAACGCCCGCCGAACTCGCCGGCCCGGGCGTATCCAAGCCGATAGCGACGATGTCCTCCAGGCCCACACCAGCCTTTTCGACGGCGATCCGCAAGCCTTCCCTGATCTGCCGGAGACAGACGGCCGGACCTTCGGTGGAGTGCGCGGGGTGCTCGCATAGCCGTTCGATCAGGAACTGTTCCCGCGCGTCGATGAGGGTGTAGTTGATGGCGGTCCCGCCAAGGTCGACTCCGGCGACTACTTTCACGGCTGATTCTCCATGGGGCAGGATAGGGTTCGAAAATGCAAGCTTAGCAGGAATCCGGTTTCCTGGGCTTGGCGGGGCCCGCCCGCCGACTAGGCGTACCGGGATGGCTTCCGTCCCATGGGCTCGCGAGCGACGACACCTCGGTCCCCCAGCCGTGGACGGGGCTGCTCCTGGGACTGGTTTTGGCCTGCTCCCTGTTCCCGCTGCGAGCCGGCCGTTTCGGGTAGCGGCGGCGTTCGGTGGCGAACTCTGCCGACTAGTATCCCGGCAATCGGAGCAGCCACGGCCAGCAGGATAGCCAGACGCCACTGGAACGAAAGGAGAGCAGCGTGGCGAGAGGCGTTCTCAGCCACGTTCGGTCCCGCAAGCCTGATAAATCCGCGCCACACGGACTCCTCGCCATAGCCGCGCAAGCCAAGAATGCCCTGCCGGATCCAGAGTTGGGTGAGACCGGCCCACGCGGCGATGGTGACGATAGGCATCAGAATCACAAATGTCCACGTCCGCCAGCGGCAAATCAGGAAACCGGCGATCGCCAGCGCCCCATAAACCAGCCACAGGAGCGCAACCTCCTCGCCGTATAGAATTGCAGGGATCATCGCATACATCAAACCCCGCCTGCGACCCCGCCGCGCGCGGGCAGCGCTCGATCGGTTGCGCTGGGCCGAATCGGTCGCTATGCGCTCGATAGCCGCTACGGGCGCGACCGGCAGCCGCGTATGGAACAGTCAGACGGGACGGCCGATCGCGCCGCGTCTCGACCCCTGACGGGTTCAACACAGAAGGCGCAATTCATGGGCCGAACGCCCGTGGAAAGCCTTGTCCGGCCTTCCGTTTGGCTGTAACGTAAGCTGGTGGCAACGAATCGGGCGGGGACGGAAAAGTCTACCGCGCACCGGCACTCCCAAACAGGAAATCAAATGCGCTTGACACTGATCGCTTTATTAACTTCGCTGGCAGCCCTGCACGCCCAGACGGACGACCCTTGGAAAAAATTGGATTTTCTGGTGGGTGACTGGACCGGCCTGGCCGTCGAAAAGGACACGCCGGTTGGAGCGGGCCAGGGGGCCTTCTCCTTCCAGCCGGAATTGCGGCGCAAAATCATCGTGCGCCGCAACCAGGCGCGGTACGATTCGGGCGCCCAGCACGACGACCTGATGGTGATCTACCTGGATCCACCGGGCGCGGCGCCGCGGGCCATTTATTTCGATACCGAAGGTCATGTGATCCGCTATGCGCTGACCTTTCCATCGCCGGGGCGGGTGGTCTTCGAATCGGACGGATCGCAGCCAGGACCGCGATATCGATTGAGCTACTGGAAGGAAGGCGCGGTTCTCCATGGGCGATTCGAGGTTGGAGCGGCGGCCGGCGAGTACAAGCCCTATCTGAACTGGACCTCCAGAAAACGGTGATCCCTCAACGACAATGGCAGCATGGCGGCTGAGCGGTCGGTTGCGGCCAGTTTTGTGCGATATCCACCGATGGATGACCCGCGGCGGGCGGCTGGCGAGGACGGAGAAAGACAGGTCGGCCTAAAGCATGCCTCAGCGGTGTATGATTTCTGCGGGAGAGACCTATGGGCTGGCAACGAATTTTGGCCGTGCTGGGGATAGCGGCATCCGCAGGCGCGCAGACGCCGGTGAGCGTCCGGATTCTCTTGGGAGTTAACGACACCCAATCCAGCCGATGGGACGGGAGCGTGGAGGCGCGCGGCGGGCGAATCGTTTCGATGGAGCCTTGGCGCTTCGACGACGGCGACGCGATTACGGGCGATTCGTGGCGCATGGCGACGCACCCCATGCGGCGGTTTGGCGGCGCGGCGGGCCAAGGGGCCGCGCCGGTGGTGGCCAATGGAGTCGTGGTGAACCTGGCGGCCGACGGCGCGGCCAGCCTGCACGTTTCAACGGCCCAGGGGAATTTCGACTTGCGCGCGGATGAACTGGCCTACGGGCGGTGGACGGCGCGGTTGAATGGGCTAGTCCTGGCCGACCGCATTCCGACTTCGCGGCGCATCAGCCAGACGCCCGAAGAAGAGGACTTCCCGTCGGCGGCCGCGGATCGCCAGGGCAATATCTGGGTGGCCTCGGTGGCGTTTCATCATAGCCCGCATTACGAGGAACTGCGCACGCCGCTCGAGACGCCCCTCAAGAATTTCGCGCCCCTCCGGCAGCCCACCGGCGGCGATCAGATCGTGCTGCGGAAAATCGCCGGTGCGCCTTCGGGAGCCGCGGCCACCCAGAGAGCCGCGCGAATCGAAATCACGCCCGCCGGACTCGACCTGTACCGCACTGCCGCGGCCATCGACGGGCAGCAGCGCGTGTGGGTGTTCTGGTCGCAAAATAACCGCGGAAATTTCGATGTGTACGCGCGGCCGGTGGTCAACGGCCAGCCCGGGCGGCAGGTGCAGATCACCAGGGAAGCGGGTTCGGATATCGACGCCGTGGCGGCCACCGATTCGAAGGGGAGGGTGTGGGTGGCGTGGCAGGGCTGGCGCAACGGGCGCGCGGCGATTTATGCCGCAGTCGAGAATGGCGCCGGTTTCGACGCGCCGGTGAAGGTTTCCGTGTCCGCGGCCAACGAATGGAACCCCGCCATCGCCGCCGCGCGGGATGGGCGCGTGACGGTGGCCTGGGATTCCTATCGCAACGGGAACTACGACATCTTCGCGCGCACGGCGACTTCCGCGAACTCCTGGGGACCCGAAGCTGCGGTGGCGGCCACCCCGCGCTATGAAGCCTATCCCTCGCTGGCCTACGATGGCGGCGGGCGCCTGTGGGTCGCCTACGAGGAGAGCGGGCGCGGATGGGGCAAGGATTTCGGCGCTTACGATACCCGGGGAATCGCGCTCTACCAGGGGCGTGCGGTGCGGCTGGTGGGCATCGAACCCGGCGGCGCGCGCGTCGAAACGCAGGCGGACTTGGGGGCGGTGCTGCCCGGCATTCCCAACCCGCGCGTGGACCGGCCCGGCTCGCAGAACGTGGCGGAGGCGTTCGAACCCGATGCGGGCAAGGCCGCGCGGCGGGAACCCTCCCAGGCGTCGGCCAACGCCAGCGCCGCCCGTAACAGCTACCCGCGGCTGGCCATCGACGCCTCGGGCCGGCTGTGGCTGGCGATCCGCAGCGCGCAGCCGGTGTGGTGGGACGGGATGGGCACGGTGTGGACCGAGCACCTGGTCTCCTACGACGGCTCGCACTGGAGTCCGGCGATTTACCTGAACCACACGGATAATCTGCTGGACAACCGCCCCGCGCTGGTCCCGGCCGCCGGTGGGGGGTTGACGGTGATCGGTTCGGCGGATGGCCGGCGGCAGTTTCGCCCCGCGGCGCTTCCCGACGTGCTGAAGAACGACCTGTGGGCATCCGATATATCGCTCGGGCCGGCGTCGGGCAACCTGGCGCTGAAACCGGCGGCCGCCAAGAGCGAACCGGCCCCCGATTTCCGCCCCGAGACCGCGGCCATCGAGCGGCTTCGGGGGTATCGCACGCCCGCGCCCGCGGCGCTCCAGATCGTGCGCGGCGAATTTCACCGGCACAGCGAGATTTCCATGGACGGCGGCAACGACGGCTCGCTCCTGGACCAGTGGCGCTACATCCTGGATGCGGGCGCGCTGGACTGGGTGGGCTGCTGCGATCACGACAACGGCAACGCCCGCGAATACACCTGGTGGCTGGAACAGAAATTTACGGACCTGTTTTATTCGCCCGGGATCTTCGTTCCCATGTTCGCCTACGAGCGCAGCGTGGCCTATCCGGAGGGGCACCGCAACGTGATCTTCGCCCAGCGCGGCATCCGCGTCCTGCCGCGCCTGCCGATTTCCTCGCCGGACACCCCCGGTCCGGCGCCCGATACCCAGATGCTGTATGCGTACCTGAAATACTTCGACGGCATCGTGGGCTCCCACACCAGCGCTACCAACATGGGGACGGACTGGAGGGACAACGATCCGCGCTTCGAGCCGGTGGTCGAAATCTACCAGGGAGACCGCCAGAATTACGAGATCCCCGATGGCCCGCGGGCGCCTTCGGAACAGGATTCCATCGGCGGATGGAGACCCAAAGGCTTCGTCAGCCTGGCGCTCGAAAAGGGATATATGCTGGGCTTCGAGGCCAGCTCCGATCATATCTCCACTCACATCAGTTACTGCAATATCTACGTTAAGGAGCGCACCCGGGAAGGAGTGCTGGAAGGGCTCAAGCAGCGGCACGTGTACGCCGCCACCGATAACATCCTGGCGGACGTGCGCAGCGGAAGCCACATGATGGGAGATGTGTTCCAGACCGCGTCGCTGCCGGGATTCCAGGTGAAGCTGACGGGCACCGCGCGGTTCGCCAAGGTGCACGTGATCAAGGACAACGCCTATGTCTACTCCACGCAGCCGGGCACGGCGGAGGTACAGTTTTCGTGGGTGGATAACTCGCCCACGCCAGGTAAGGCCAGTTACTATTACGTGCGCGGCGAGCAGGAAGACGGCCAGGTGGTCTGGGTATCTCCCATGTGGATCACTTATACGGCGGGGAAATAAGCTATGGACGAGGAAGGCCGCGAACGCATCCGCTATTACTCGTTCGCCGCGGTGGTGGGGGCGCTGCTCCTGGCCAACTGGCTGGGCATTCTGCGCACGGTCTGGGGCATCGACACGGCCATGCCCATCACCCTGCTGGCGGGATACAAGACCTTTTACAATTCCATTGCCGCTCTGATGGAGAAGCGCATCTCGGCCGACATTGCGCTGTGCATCGCGGTGATCGCGGCGTTCGCGGCGGGCCAGTACTTGGCGGCGGCCGAGGCGATGTTCATCGTGCTGGTGGGGGAGGGGCTGGAATCGTACGCCGCGGGACGCACCCAAGCCGCCATTCACCGGCTGGTGGAGCGAATGCCTCGGCGGGCGCGGCGGGTGCGCGACGGGCGGGAAGAGGATGTGGACGCCGAATCGCTCGTGCCCGGCGACATCATCCTGGTGCGCGCCGGGGAGCGCGTGGCGGCTGATGGCGCGGTCGTCTCGGGCTTCTCGGCGGTGGATGAAAGCTCCATCACGGGCGAGCCGCTGGCCCGCGAGAAAGGCGCCGGGGACGAAGTTTTTTCCGGCTCACTGAACGGCGGGGGCCTGCTGGAAGTGCGGGTGACCCGCGCGGGCGGCTCGACCACCCTGGCGCGGGTGGTGAAGCTGGTCCAGGAGGCGCAGGAGCGGCGCGCGCCCGTGGAGCGGCTGGCGGATCGCGCGGCGCAGTATTTCCTGCCGGCGCTGCTTCTGGCGGCGGCCCTCACCTACTACTTCACGGGGGATTGGATGCGCACGGTCTCGGTGCTCATCGTGGCCTGCCCCTGCGCCCTGATCCTGGCGACCCCTACCGCCATGGTGGCGGCCATCGGGGGACTGGCGCGGCTCGGCATCCTGGTCCGCGGCGGGCCGGTCTTGCAGTTGGCGGCCAAGGTGGACACGGTGGTCTTCGACAAGACCGGAACCATCAC
>JASHSS010000130.1 GCA_030038565.1 Bryobacteraceae bacterium | reverse complement strand
TTATGCTAACCAATGCTAACGGTACTTTTGGTACTTTCCCGGACGCCCGTTTCGCTTAATACTAGGAGATGTGAAGCAGTACCAGACCCGCGAAAATGCGCTGTGGGGAGGGTAAGAAAGAACCCGGTTCTCCCCGCCAGCATCCCTACCCAACTAAACCCAAATCCTCAATCAATCGCCCATGCGGCCGGCAGCACACCTGCGGCTTTACCCGCTGGTCCGGCGTTCGCCTGGACGCGTTTATGCTGAGAAAGGGGGGACGCTGTGGAAGACATCGCAAATATCGGAGTCTTGTTCATCGCGGGCTTTGGCCCGATCGTCCGGGAAGCGGCCGCAAGCCGCAAACTATACCGTCAGACTCTGGCCATACCCTTCAAAGAGGAGCAGGGAGGCTACCTTCACACAGAAGCGTTGCAGGGCGCAAAGACTTTCGCCTTGTGGCCGATCTCCGAGGTAGCTCAATCCTGTTACGGAAAGGATTCGTGGCCCGCCGATGTTCTTATCCCGCAAGCCTGGATTGAGTTTGACGTTGAAAACGTTGCAAGCGCCACGGCCGAGCTGGAATCGCGTGGGTATCGCATGCTGGTCAAGAACAAAAAAGAACCGTGGGGCCAGATCGTCAGTCGTTTCATCGCGCCGGAGGGATTACTGGTAGGGGTTACCTTTACCCCATCGATGCGGGAAGAGAAATAGCGCCCGTGGGAGGCGCCGCTTAACCATTTCCTCCAGACCGGCCCGTGACCGGCAGTGTCCGGAAGCGCGCACCTGCAGACGCCAACCCACACACCCGCTTCCTTGACTCCCTTCTCAATATGTGTGATTATTCATTCAGGTGAATAAAAATTCAACCACGAGAATGGCTATGGCGGGAACGATTGCTGCCCAACCCACGATTATGAAAGCCTCGGGAAAAGACCTGCTGCACGATCTCGACCTCACCGGCGACGAACTGGTCTACCTGCTCGATCTGGCCCGCGCCGTCAAACAGGCGCCCGGCGAGTACGCCTCGGCGCTGGCGGGCAAGTCCATCGCGCTGCTCTTCGAAAAGCCGTCGCTGCGCACCAAGCTCACCTTCGAGCTGGCCATCCGCCAGTTGGGCGGCAGCAGCGTATTTGTGGAAGGTCCCATCGGCGTCCGCGAGCCGTTGCAGGATGTCGCCCGCAACCTGGACCGCTGGGTGAACGGCATCGTGGCGCGGGTGTTTTCGCAGGCCACCGTGGAGGCGCTGGCGTACTGGTCGTCCGTGCCGGTGATCAACGCGCTCACCGACCTGTATCATCCCTGCCAGGCGCTGGCCGATGTCGAGACCATCGCCGAGCGGTTCGGCGGTCTCGAAAAACGCAAGCTGGCCTTCGTCGGCGATGGCAACAACGTGGCGCACTCGCTCATGCTGACGTCGCTGCGGCTGGGCATGGATTTCTCCATCGGCTGCCCGGAAGGCTACAATCCCAACCCCGATATCGTGGCGCAGGCCGAAGGCCTGGCGGCCGTTTCGGGCGCCACCCTGGCAATCACGCACGATCCATCGGCCGCGGTCGCGGGCGCCCACGCCGTCTACACGGATGTGTGGGCCAGCATGGGCCAGGAAGCCGAAGCGCACCAGCGCAAGCGCGCTTTCCGCGATTACCAGGTGAACCAGGCGCTTTTCGCCGAGGCGCGTCCCGACGCCATTTTCATGCACTGCCTGCCCGCCCGCCGCGGCGAAGAAGTGACCGACGAGGTGATGGAGCACGCCCGTTCGGCCATCTTCGATCAGGCCGAAAACCGCCTGCACGCGCAGAAAGCGCTGCTGATGATGATGCTTTCGTAAGCCCATCGCCGGCCGCGGATCATCGCCGGCCTGTCCCGGCTTTTCGCCCGCTGTTATCTTATATCTTTATGAGCAAACCAAAGAAAGTAGCGCTCGCCTACTCGGGCGGGTTGGATACCTCTGTCATCATCCCCTGGCTGAAGGAGAATTACGGCTGCCAGGTGGTCGCGGTGTGCGGCGATATCGGCCAGGGCGCCGATGAATTGACCGGTCTCGCGGAGAAGGCCCGCAAAACCGGCGCGGATGAAGTGCACATCGAGGATCTGCGCGAGGAGTTCGTCTCCCAATACCTGTGGAAGCTGGTGCGCTCGGGCGGCGTCTACGAGCACAAGTACCTGCTGGGAACCTCCATCGCGCGCCCGCTGCTGGCCTCCAAACAGGTCGAAGTGGCGCTGGCCACGGGCTGCGATGCCGTGGCGCACGGCTGCACGGGCAAGGGCAACGACCAGGTCCGCTTCGAGCTCACCTACAAGGCGCTGGCCCCGCAGCTCGCCGTGATCGCCCCCTGGCGCGAATGGGATATCGTTTCGCGGGAGGACGCCATCGAGTACGCCCGCCGCCATCACGTCCCCATCTCGGCTTCCGCAACCAAGATCTACAGCCGCGACCGCAACATCTGGCACATCTCGCACGAGGGCGGCGCCCTCGAAGACCCCGCCAACGCGGCGCCCGACGATATCTGGATGCTGACCAAGAGTCCCGCCCAGGCGCCCGACCGTCCCGGCGAGGTCACCATCGGCTTCGAGCGCGGCGAGCCGGTCACCGTGGATGGACGGCGGATGAAGGCCTTCGAGCTGCTCGAAGCCCTCAACGCCATCGGCGGCGAGCATGGCATCGGCCGCATCGACCTGGTGGAGAACCGCTTCGTGGGGATGAAATCGCGCGGCTGTTACGAAACCCCCGGCGGCGCCCTGATCCTGTTCGCCATGCGCGAGCTGGAAGCCCTCACGCTCGACAAGAACACGCTCCACTACAAGCAGCAGCGGGCCCTCGAATACGCCGAGATGGTCTACAACGGCCTGTGGTTCACGCCGTTGCGCGAAGCGCTCGACGCCTTCTTCGCCAAGTGCGCCGAAACCGCTACCGGCGAAGTGAAGCTCCAGCTCTACAAGGGCAACATCCAGCCGCTCAGCCGGCAGTCGCCCTACTCGCTCTACTCGCTGGATATCGCCAGCTTCACCATGGGCGCCAGCTACGATCAGAAGGACGCCCTCGGCTTCATCAACCTCATCGGACTGCCCATCAAGGTCCGCGCGCTGGCCCAGGCGGCCCGCGGCGCTAAGGGAGCCGAATGAAGCTCTGGGGCGGACGATTCGAGAGCGGGCCGTCGGAGGTCTTCGAGCGCTTCTCCGGTTCGCTCGATTTCGACCGGCGGCTCATCGAAGCCGACATTCTCGGCTCGCAGGCCTTCGCCCGCGCCCTGGAGCGCGCCGGCATCCTGACGGCGGAGGAATACGAGCGCCTCCGGGCGGCCTTTGCGCGCATGCGCGACGACGCCCGCCTGCCCGGTTTCTTCGCCGGCGCCACCGACGAAGACGTGCACACGCTGGTGGTCCGCAAGCTCAAGGAGGCCGTCGGAGAACTGGCCGGCAAGATCCACACCGGCCGCAGCCGCAACGAGCAGGTGTCGCTCGATACGCGCCTCTGGCTGCGCGAGGAGTGCCAGGATATCCAGGCGCTGCTGTGCGCGGTGATGGGCCGGCTTCTGGACCTCGCCGGGACCAACTCCGGCGCGCTGATCCCCGGTTATACCCACACCCGGCGCGCGCAGGCGGTGCTCTGGGCGCACTATCTGCTGGCCTACTTCGAAATGTTCACGCGCGATTGGGAGCGCTTCGAAAACGCCCGCCGCCAGGCCAACCTCCTGCCGCTCGGCTCGGGCGCGCTGGCGGGCAGCGGATTCCCGTTCGACCGCGAAGCCATCGCCCGCGATCTGGGCTTCGACGGCATCACCCGCAACAGCATGGACGTGTCCGGCGACCGGGATTTCGCCCTCGATTTCCTGTATGCCGCCACCGTCGCCATGATCCATCTCAGCCGCCTGGCGGAAGACTGGATTCTGTATTCCAGCGAGGAGTTCGGCTGGCTGGAACTGGGCGATGGCGTCACCAGCGGATCGAGCCTCATGCCGCAGAAGAAGAACCCCGATTCGCTCGAGCTGATCCGCGGCAAGTGCGGCCGGGTGATGGGCTGCCTGACGTCCCTGCTGGTCACCATGAAGGGCCTGCCCATGACCTACAACCGCGACATGCAGGAGGACAAGGTCCCGCTGTTCGAAGCGGCCGACCAGTTGTCGTCCTCCCTTTTGATGATGTCCACGGTGATCGAATCGACGCGGCTCGATCCCGCCCGTCCCGCCGCCGCCACGGAAGAGAGCTGGGTGGTGGCGACCGACCTCGCCGAGGCGCTGGCGCGCGCCGGCACGCCCTTCCACGACGCCCACCAACTGGTAGGGCGCTTCGTCCTCGAAAGCGTCCGCGCCGGCAAGCAGCCCGCCGATTGGACGGCC
>JASHSS010000129.1 GCA_030038565.1 Bryobacteraceae bacterium | reverse complement strand
GACCGCCGGGATCACTCGGATCTGAGCGCTTCGACTACCTCCACGCGAGCGGCGCGTGCCGCCGGCAGCACGGATGCCGGGACAGCCACCGGCGCCCCGGGAATGCGCAAGCCCGCGAACGGAACATAGCCGTCGGCGAACTGCGCCGGTGCCATCGCCGCGCCCCCGCCATCGCGCCCGTCAGGAGACGCCGCTTCGAACCCAGGCGGGCAGTACCGTCACGACACTGCCGGGCGGCAGGGCGTTGCGCGCGTCTCGGGTGAGAGATCGCGCCGGCTTACCCGCGCGGCGCCGGGGCGCCCTTCGATCCTGGCCCGAAGGACCCACCGGTTGCTCCCGCCCGCGCCCGAATGGGTGAACCGGCCGGCTGCACTGCTCCGTCCACCGGCAATTCTGGCGGGAGGCTCAGCGCCTCGGCACACAGGATCACGAGCGCGATCCAGACCAGGTCCGCCAGCAGAAGGTGCAGGATCTGCATCCAGACGGGCGCCAATAGCACCAGGTTGATGGCCCCGGCCGCGACTTGCACTACGACCACCGCCAACAGTGCGAGTGCGGGCGGGCGCAGTTCCGGCCGGCGCGCCATGCCGGACAGAGCATAATAGACCAGCCAGATACCGACCCCGGCGGCGATCATCGGGTGAAACAGCCGCAGCCGCACCCAGAAGTTGGCGGTGGCTGAGAAATCCTGCGCCAGTCCGGCGCCGAGCGACACCGATGGGTACAGCGTATCGCCCAGAGCGGCGATCACCCCGCTGATTCCCAAAAACGCCAGGGCCGCCAGGCTGCCGGCCGCAGTGACTGCCGGCCGGCCGCGGAAGCGCGGCGGCGGATGGCCCGCGCCCCACCACGCCGCCAGGGCGGGAAGGGCGAGCAGGGTGAGGGTGTTGAGGAAATGCCCGGAGAGCCACCAGGCGCGGCTGGGCGAGGCGTTTTGCGCCACCTGGTCGAACACCACCAGGCCGGCTCCGATGAGCGCCTCGGTGACCAGGAAAAGGGCCGAAAGCACTGCCGCTGCCCGCGCCGGATGACGTTTCGGAAACGCGCGAAACGCCCAGAAGACCAGCAGCGCGACTATCGGCACATCCGCGCCCGTCATGGCCCGGTGCGTGAACTCGATCAGGGTGTGAACGGTGGGCGACGTGGGAATCACTTGGCCGTTGCAGCGCGGCCAATTGTTACCGCAGCCCGCCCCCGAGCCGGTGGCGCGCACCAGCGCCCCTCCCAGGACCACCGCCAGATTCAGCGCCAGCACGCCCCAGGCGTACGCGGCGAACCGGCGGGAGGCAATTGTCGAGGGTTGCATGAATTCCCATTGTAGAAAACCCGGTGACGCCAGGAATCCTCCCGCGCGAGCGCGCCGTGCAAGGCGTGCTGCGGTCGTAGGAGCGAAGGGCTGTCCCGGCGTCGGGAGGCCGCGGCTTCCCTTCCCCTCGTCCGCGGCGTCCGAGCGGTCCGAGCGGTCGTCTTGCCGGTTTCCTGGCAATCATGCTAGCGTGGAAATTACGGAATTTCGGGTGTCTTTCAAACTATTTAAGGAGAATTGTCATGCCATTGGTCTCTATGCGGCAAGTGCTCGATGAAGCTTCTAAGGCCGGTTACGGTGTTGGCGCGTTCAACGTCAACAATATGGAACAGATTCAATCGATCATGGAGGCGGCTCGCGAAACCAAGTCGCCGGTGATCGTCCAGGCCAGCCGCGGCGCGCGGGCTTATTCCCAAGACCGGTTTCTGTATCACCTGATGCTGGCCGCCACGGAGATTTATCCCGAGATCCCCACCGTCCTGCACCTCGATCACGGCAACAGTGTGGAGACGTGCAAGAGCGCCATCGAGATGGGCTTCACCAGCGTGATGATGGATGGCTCCCTCATGCCCGACGGCAAGACCCCGTCGTCGTTTGAATACAACGTGGAAGCTACCCGGACGGTGGTCGAGATGGCTCACGCCAAGGGAGTCACGGTGGAAGGCGAAATTGGTTGTCTGGGCGGCATTGAAGACGGTCACGGCGCGGGTCTGGATGGCCTCAGCCACCTGACCGACCCCGATCAGGCGGTGGAGTTCGTCAAGCAGACCGGCCTGGATGCGCTGGCCATCGCCATCGGCACCAGCCATGGGGCTTACAAGTTCTCGCAGAAACCCACCGGCGAGACCCTCAAAATGGAGCGCCTCATCCAGATCCACCGCCGCCTGCCCAACGTGCACCTGGTGATGCACGGCTCCTCCAGCGTCCCCAAGGATCTACAGGACATCATCAACCAATACGGCGGCAAATTGAAACCCACCTGGGGCGTGCCGGTGGAAGAAATCCAACTCGGCATCCGCAACGGCGTGCGCAAAATCAACGTGGATACCGACAACCGCCTGGCGATCACCGGAGCGATCCGCAAGGTCTTCGCCGAGAAACCCGAGGAATTCGATCCCCGCAGCTACCTGAAGCCGGCGCGCGAGGCCATGAAGAAGGTGGTGGCGCTGCGCATGACCCAGTTCGGCCAGGCGGGCCACGCCAATGATTACGCGCCCATCCCGCTCCAGGAGATGGCCGAGCGCTACGCGGCTGAACCCGTGGCTGTGTAATTTCGCCTGATATCGCCACGCCGCAACGCGGGACGGCGAGCGGCCAAATGGCCGCTATCTCAGCTTCCGGGCGCAGCGCCGGGCGTCAGGCCACGATCTCGCATGGGTCTACATGCCAGATCTCCGATGCGTATTCCCGAATCGTGCGGTCCGACGAAAACCTGCCGGCTCGCGCGACATTCAGAATCGACTTGCGGATCCATCCGCTGTGATCTTTGTAAGCCGAGTCTACCTGTTCCTGTGTCCGGATGTAGTCCCGGAAATCGGCCAGCAGCATGTAATGGTCATCGGATAGCAGCGCCTGGGTCAGGGGCCGGAAAATTCCCGGCTCCAACATGTTGAAGAAATCCCGCTCGATGAGATCAATCGCCTGCCGGATCTCTTCATCGCTGTTGTAGACATCACGTGGATGGTAGCCCGCCCGGCGCCGTTCCACCTCTTCCGCGTTTAGCCCGAAGATGAAGATATTATCTTTGCCGACTTCCTCCATGATTTCCAGGGTGGCCCCATCCGGAGTCCCGATGGTCAAGGCCCCGTTGAGTTGCAGTTTCATGTTGCCCGTGCCGGAGGCCTCCGTGCCGGCCAGGGATATCTGCTCGCTCACATCCGCCGCCGGAATGATTTTCTCCGCCAACGAAACCCGGTAATTGGGCAGGAACACTACCTTCAGCTTGTCCGAGACCTGGGGGTCCTGGTTGACAACCTCGGCCACCTGATGGATGAATTTGATGATCAGCTTGGCCATGGCATAACCGGGAGCGGCCTTGGCGCTGAAAATGAACGTGCGGGGCGCGATTTGTAGTTCGGGATCCCGTTTGAGCCGGCCGTACAGCACAATCACGTACAACATCAGCAGGAGTTGGCGCTTGTACTCGTGCAGCCGCTTCACCTGAACGTCGAACAAGGTGTCCGGGGAGACCGCGATACCCAGTTCGCGTCCAATATGCCGGGCGAGGGCCTCCTTATTCAATTGCTTCGCCAGGAAGAACCGTTCCTGGAAATTCGCCTGGTCGGCGAACGCTTCCAGTTTTCGGAGTTGGTCGAGATCTGTAATCCACTGCTCGCCGATGGTCCCGGTAATCAGTTCGGCCAGGGCGGGATTGGCCTTGAGGAGCCAGCGCCGCGGCGTGATTCCGTTGGTCTTGTTGTTGAATTTGGCGGGCCAATATTCGGCAAAGTCGCGTAAGACGACGTTTCTGAGAAGCTCGCTGTGCAGTTTCGCTACGCCATTGACGGAACACGAGCCGACCACCGCCAGGTGGGCCATGCGGACATGCTTCTCCTTATCCTCTTCGATAATGCTCATGCGCCGCAGGCGGTCGTGGTCGAACAGGTAGTGGGAAGCCACCCCCCGCATGAAGCGGGCGTTGATCTCGTAGATGATCTGAAGATGGCGCGGCAGCAGTTTCTCCATCATCGCCACGGGCCACTTCTCGAGCGCTTCGGGAAGGATCGTGTGGTTGGTGTAGCCGGTTGCATGGGTGGTGATCTCCCAGGCCCGGTCCCATCCGATGCCTTCGCGGTCCATCAGCAAACGCATCAGCTCCGGAATCACCAGGGCGGGATGGGTGTCGTTCAACTGCATGAAGACTTTGTCCGGAAATTCCTCCCATCGGTTGCCGTCCGACATAAAGCGGCGCAGAATGTCCTGGAGAGAACACGAGACGAAGAAATATTGCTGCCTCAGGCGCAGTTCCTTACCTTTATATACGTTGTCGTTGGGGTACAGCACCTTGGTCAGATTTTCAGCCAGGACTTTGTTGGCCACCGCGTCGACATATTCTCCCCGGTTGAAATCGTCCAGGTCGAACTCCTCGGCGGCCTTGGCCGACCACAGCCGAAGCGTATTCACGGTGCTTCCGCCGTACCCCACCACCGGCAGGTCGTAGGGCATGCCCATCACGGTTCTGGTGTCTACCCAGCGCCATTCCCGGCCCTTCGCTCCCGAGACGACTTCCACGCGGCCTTCAAACTGCACCGGAAACGAGAATTCGGGATGAGCGATTTCCCATGGGTAGCCCAGCTTCAGCCATTCGTCCGGCTGCTCCACCTGGTAGCCGTTCACGATCCTCTGGTTGAAGATGCCGAAATCGTAGCGCAGCCCGTAACCGATGGCAGGCAGGCTCAAGGTGGACATCGAGTCGAGAAAACAGGCGGCCAGGCGGCCCAATCCGCCGTTCCCCAAACCCGCGTCCACCTCTCGGTCCCGAAGCGCCTCCCAATCCAAACCCAGCTCGGCCATGGCCTCCCGGCAACTGTCTTCCAGCTTCAAATTGATCACGTTATTCCCCAGCAGCCGGCCAATCAGGAATTCCAGCGACAGATAATAGATCCGCTTGACATTGCATTTGTGGTGCGTCTGTTGAGTAGCGATCCACCGCTCCACCAGCCGGTCGCGCACTGCCAGCGCCAGGGCGAAGTAGCGGTCCCGGTCGGTTGCCGTGTAGCGGTCCTTGGCTAACGTCCGCCGCAGGTGCCGCACGAAATCCTGCCGTAAGCTCTCGGCCGCCGCGCGGGCGCCGCCGTTGCCGCCCGGCTCTGCTTGGGTCGCCGCGTCGATCCGTTCTGGGGTTTCAGTCCACATGGTCCATAGATCGGCGGAAACAGCTCCGGACTTTAGGGGCTGCTGTACAATTGGATCGTGAGCGTCCAAACGCTGCTTTCGGAAGAGGAATTCCTCGCCCTGCCGGAGTTTATGGGCAAACAGGAACTCCTGGACGGAGAACTGAACGAATTGCCTCCTGCCAAACATTTCCATGGCCAAATGGCCAAACTGATTGCGAAACTGCTGGAAAGCGTCGTGGATGCCTCCAGAGTTTTCATCGAAATCGGTTACCGCCTGCGTCCCCGCCGCTGGTTGATCCCGGATGTCAGCGTTCTGTGGCCGGACCAGCCCATCGAGGACGGCTGGCTCCAGGGATCCCCCATGATCGCCATCGAGATCGCCTCTCGCGGCAACACTGGCCGCGAATTAGAGAAGAAGCGCCTTCTCTACCTCGCCAGCGGCGCCGCCGAGGTTTGGATCGTCTACCCGGAAACTCATAGCACGCTGGTTTCCCGGCAGGACGGTACAACTCTGGCCGTGGATCCCGCCGCGGATTATCGCTGTGACTTGCTCCAGGTAGTGGTGACGCCCGAATACCGCACGCCGGCGCTGTAACAAATCGTTCTATCCCCGGGTAACCTTTTTCCCGCCGCACAGTATAACCGGTCGATGGCCCTATCGCAGGATCTCCGTTATTCCTTGCGCACCTTGCGCCGATCCCCCGTTTTTCTAGCCGTCGCCGTGCTTTCGCTGGCCCTCGGCATCGGCGCCAACACCGCGATTTTCACCCTCATTCACCAGCTGATTTTGGAGCCCCTTCCGGTGCGCGATCCGGAGAGCCTGGTGATGCTGGCGGGCCGCGGCCGGCACTACGGCGGCAACAACGGACCCGACCGGATTTCCTACCCCATGTACCAGGAAATCCGCGATAAGAACCAGGTCTTCAGCGGCATGTTCTGCACTTACCCGGCCACCGTGAGCGCCACCTTCCAGGGCGGCACCGAGTTGATCGGGGCTGATTTCGTCTCGGGCAACTACTTTCCGGTTCTGGGGGTGGGCGCCGCCGCCGGCCGCGTCTTCACCGCCTCCGACGACCTGGTACAGGGCGGCCATCCTCTGGCCGTGCTCAGTTACGGCTATTGGCGCGCGCGCTTCGGCGCCGACCCGGGCATCGTCGGAAAGCAGATCGTGGTGAATGGCCGGTCGCTCACCATCATCGGCGTCAGCCGCGCCGGCTTCGACGGCGTCGAGCCTGGCCGCGCGCCCCAGATCCGCATCCCCATCACCATGAAGGACGACCTGCCCCGGTCGGATTTCCCGCGCTTGAGTAACGACCGCTTCCGCTGGACCGAGGTCTTCGGCCGGCTCAAGCCCGGCATGACCATCGACAAGGCGCAAGCCGGCCTCCAGCCGCTGTTCCACCAGATCCTCAACCGCGAAGTCACCGAGAAGCCCTTCGCCAAGGCCTCGCCTGTCGTCAAGCAGGAGTTCCTGCGCATGTGGATGGATGTGATGCCCGGATCGAAGGGCCGCTCGAACCTGCGCAAGACTTATTCCAAGCCGCTCTTCGCCTTGATGGGCATGGTCGGCCTGGTGCTCCTGATCGCCTGCTCCAACCTGGCCAACCTGCTGATCGCCCGCGCTTCCGCCCGCCAGAAGGAGATCGCCGTGCGCATCGCCCTGGGCGCGGGGCGCGCCCGGCTGGTCCGGCAACTTCTGGTGGAGAGCGTCCTGCTGGCCGCCGTGGGCGGGTCGCTCGGCGTTGGTCTGGCGATGGCCATCGACCAGGCGCTGATCGATTTTCTGCCCTCCGGCCATACCCCGCTCTCGCTTTCCTCCACCCCCGATTTCGCGGTCCTCGGCTTCACTTTCGCTCTCTCGCTAATCGCCGGCATGCTCTTCGGATTGGTTCCCGCCCTTCAGGCCACCCGGCCCGGCCTGGCCAATACCTTGAAAGACCAGGCCGGCGCCGTGATCCGCGGCGGCTCCGCGGGATTGCGCAAAGGCCTGGTGGTGGCGCAGGTCTCTCTCTCGCTGCTCCTGCTGGTCGGCGCGGGGCTGTTCCTGCAGAGCCTGCGCTACCTGGAGACCCTCAATCCCGGCTTCGAGGTGGCCAATGTGCTGGCCTTCGACATCGACACCACCAACAGCCGCTACGACCCCGCGTTTACCCGCGACTACTACCGCCGTTTGCACGAACGCCTGAGCTCGCTTGCGGGCGCCGAATCGGACAGCGCCGCCGTCATCCCGGTGCTCGAAGACAACGAGTGGGATAGCTGGGTCACCATCGAAGGTTACTCGGCCAAGCCCGACGAGCGCCCCGATCCGCACATGCAATATTGCAGCCCCGGGTTTTTCAAAACCCTCAAAATTCCGCTGCTCCTGGGCCGCGACTTCACCGACCGCGACGCCGCCGGCGCGCCCAAAGTGGCCATCGTGAACCAGAAGTTCGTCAAGCGCTATTTTGGGAACGCCGATCCGCTGGGCCGGCACATCGGCATGGGAATCGATCCGGGAACCAAGACGGATATTCAGATCGTGGGCGTGGCCGGCGATACCAAGTATGAAAACATGCGCGAGGAGATCCCCTACGAACTGTACATTCCTTTCGACCAGAAGGGGTTTGCCGACGATGGCACGGTTTACCTGCGGGCCCGCGGCGACCCCACGCGTCTGTTCAATAGCCTGCGCGCGGCCGTGCGCGACGTCGATTCCAACGTGCCGATGTACGATATCCGCACCCTGGATCGCCAGATGAACATCTCGCTGCTGACGGAGCGCCTGCTGGCCACCCTTTCGAGCGTTTTCGGATGTCTCGCCACATTGCTGGCCGGCCTGGGTCTCTACGGCGTGATGGCTTTCATGGTGGCGCGCCGCACCCGCGAAATAGGCATTCGCATGGCGCTCGGCGCCGGGCAAGGTTCGGTGGTGTGGATGGTCCTGCGGGAAACTTTGACGCTGGCCGTGATCGGCGTGGCCCTCGGCCTGCTCGGGGCATACGGCGCCACGCGCCTGATCCAGACCCAGTTGTTCGGCGTGCGCGCCACCGACCTGCTCACCCTGGCCGCCGCGTCGGCGGGCATCGCGGCCGTAACCGCGCTGGCCGGCTACCTCCCCGCGCGCCGCGCTACGGCCATCGATCCCATGAGCGCCCTACGCTGGGAGTAGCGGGGATCACCGCAAAGCCGCCGGGCGCCCGTGCTGCTCCTTGCTCTTCTGCGCGGCGTCCAGAAAGGCGTAAATCTCCAGCGTCTCGTCGTTGGGCACCGGCGGAGGGCCGCCCGAGAAGAATTTCACGATCTCCACCACCAGCGGACGGTAATCGGTCGCCTCGGCGGCTTTGGGGTGCAGCACGGTCACCTCTCGCCCCTTCGTCACCACCGCGCCGTAATCGCTGTACGGCCGGATGGCCCTGACCGTGCCCAGCCGCCCGTCTTTCCAGCGCCCCACGATCACGTCTTCGTTCTCCCCCGCGGTGCGCGTCACCTCCACGCATCCCGGCCCCATCAGCGTATACAGCAGTTCCACCGGATGGATCGCGTACCACGCCAGTTCCAGGTAGTGGTGCGGCTCGAACGGACCGGGGCCCCAGGTGCTCACCCCGCTCGCTCCGGCAATCCGGGCCGCCCCAATCGCCCCGAAGCGCAGGCTCGAAGAGCTGAACCACGGCGTTCCCGCGGCCTTCGCCAGGCGCGCGATCTCGCGGGCGTCTTCCAGCGTCGCGGCCAGGGGCTTGTCGATGAATACCGGCTTGCGCGCCGCGATCACCGCGCGTGCCTGCGCCAGGTGCACCCGGCCATCAATGCTTTCGAGCAGCACCGCGTCCACCTTGCCCAGCAGCGCCGGGATGTCCGGCACGATCTCCACTCCGTACTTCGCGCGGAGTTCCTCCGCGTACTGCTCGACGCGCCCGGCGCTCTCTTGCAGGTCGGGGCTTCCGCCCTTGTACGCCGCCACCACGCGCGCGCCCGCCACATGCTCCGGAGCGTCTCCATTCAGCAACTTGGTGAATGCCGTGACATGGGACGTATCAGTCCCGATGATCCCCACCCGCACATCGGCCGCGCCCGCGCACAGGGCCGCCATCAGCACTGCCAGGGTTGTCTTCACGAGGGCATTGTACCTCCTTGTACCGGGCCGGAAACTGCGCTTCGCGCCGGTGGCGCCGGTCGCACCCGCCCGGACCGCGCGCCCGATTGATCGATGGGCGGCCGGAAGCCAGTGGGATTCTTCCGTGCGTCCTTCGCCCCTCCGTGGCTCTCTCGAAAATTTTCCTGCCGGTACTTTGCGCCTTTTGCGAGAGCCGCCCTCACGCCCATTTTCATCTCGCCGGGTGCGGCATGCCCTGAACCAACCCGCTCGACGCGGGATGTCCGCTGGGGGCCCGGGGGCGCGGAGGAAAACGCGGCGCCCTCGTGTTGGTTTTCTCCGTTCTTCCTCCGGGCCCGGAGGGCACCCCGGAGGGCACTCTCCGTGTCTCCGTGTGAGGACGACGCCCGCCCGCGACCGGAAAGTTTCTGTTCCCCTGAACGCCGAGATCTCGCGTGGAGGCTACGCGGTGAAAACGCCCCCGGCCCCAGTCCCGAAATGTTCCCGTTCGCATAAGCGCCGGGATCTCCGGGCGTGGAGGCTCGTTTGGGTCGCGATGCCCTGTTGGGGGACAATATCAGAGTGACCAGGCGGGAATTCGTCGCGGGCGCCTCGGCGGCGCTCTACCAGGGGGCCGGCGGCGCCCAGGATCGAAACGCCGGAGGGTTGTTGCTGTGGTACAAGCAAGCAGCGGAGAAGTGGACCGATGCTTTGCCCATCGGCAACGGGCGTCTGGGTGCGATGGTGTTCGGCGGGGTGACGGCCGAGCGGCTGCAACTGAACGACGATACGCTGTGGAGCGGCGCGCCGCGGGCGTGGAATAATCCCGAAGCCCGCGAGCACCTGGAAGAAGTCCGCAAGCTGGTTCTGGAACAGCAGGACTACGTAGCGGCGGATCGCGTGTGCCGCCAGATGCAGGGGCCTTACAACCAGTCCTATCAGCCGCTGGGAGACTTGCGCATCGAGTGGGAGCCTTCGGGGGAGATTGCCGGCTACCGGCGCGAACTGGATCTGGACACGGCCATCGCGCGGGTTTCCTTCCGGGTGGGGCGGTTTCAGTTCGTGCGCGAAGCCTTTGTGTCGGCGCCGGACCAGGTGATCGTGGTGCGCTGGACCACCTCGGATCCGGTAGGCATGACCCTGACGGCGGGAATCGACAGCCCGGTCGAATCCGAGAGCGCGGCCGGCGAGGGCGGCGTGCTGCGGCTGACCGGCAAAGCGCCGGCGCACGTCGAACCCAACTATGTGCGCGCGGAAACTCCCGTGCTTTACGACCCCGCGGAGGGCAAGGGGATGCGGTTCGAAGCGCGCGTGGAGGCGATTGCGGAAGGCGGAAAGGTGAGTGTGCAGGGCCGGCGCGTGCGCATCGAGAAGGCCATGACGGCGACGATGTTTATCACCGCCAAGACCGGCTATCGCGGTTACGACCATGCCCCCGATCTGCCGGCCGCCGAGATTGCGGCGGCCTGCCGCGCGCAGGTGGAATCGGCGCGGCGGCGCGGGTACCAGGAGGTGCGCACGGCGCATATTTCGGACCATCAGAACCTGTTCCGGCGGGTGTCGCTCGAATTGCCCCGGCAGGGAGGCGGCAACCTGGACACCGCGGAACGGCTGCGAGCCTTCGCCAAACAACCCGATCCGGACCTGGCGGCGCTGTATTTCCAATATGGGCGCTACCTGCTGATCGCCAGTTCCCGGCCCGGTTCGCAGGCGGCCAACCTGCAGGGGATCTGGAACGAGCAGGTGCGCCCGCCGTGGAGTTCCAACTGGACGGTCAACATTAATACCCAGATGAATTACTGGCCGGCGGAAACCTGCAACCTGGCGGAATGCCACGGGCCGCTCTTCGACCTGATCGAGGGCTTGAGCAAAACGGGCGCGGAAACGGCGCGGGTGAACTACGGTTGCCGCGGCTGGGTGTCGCACCATAACGTGGATTTGTGGCGCCAATCCGCGCCGGTGGGCAATTTCGGACAGGGATCGCCCACCTGGGCCAACTGGGCCATGAGCGGGCCGTGGTTCTGCGCGCATCTCTGGGAGCACTATGCGTTTTCGGGCGACCGCGAATTCCTGCGCGCGCGGGCTTATCCGATCCTGAAATCGAGCGCCGAGTTCTGCCTGGACTGGCTGGTGGAGAACGGCGCGGGGCGGCTCACGACATGCCCTTCGGAATCCACCGAGAACAACTTCGTGACGCCCGATGGGCGCACGGCGGAAACCAGCGACGGCTGCACCATGGACATGGCGTTGATTGCGGAGTTGTTCGACCACGCGGTGCGGGCGGCCGGGATCCTGGGGGTGGATGCGGAATTCGCGGCCAAGCTGAGCGCGGCGCGCGACCGGCTGCTGCCGTTTCGCATCGGCAAGCACGGCCAATTGCAGGAGTGGTCGCGCGATTTCGACGAGCGGACGCCCGGGCAGCGCCACATGTCGCACCTGTACCCGTTGTTTCCGGGCAGCGCCATCACCACCCGGCGCACGCCTGCGCTGGCGGCGGCCGCGCGCGTGGCGCTCGAGCGAAGGCTGGCGGCGGGCGGCGCCTACACCGGTTGGAGCCGCGCATGGGCCATCGATTTATGGGCCCGCCTGCTGGATGGCGATAAGGCGTGGGAATCCATGAGCATGCTGCTGGAACACTCCACTGGGCCGAACTTGTTCGATACGCACCCGGCCGGGGAGGGATGGATCTTTCAGATCGACGGCAACTTCGGAGGAACCGCGGCCATCGCGGAGATGCTGTTGCAGAGCCACGACGGGGCCATCGACCTGCTGCCGGCACTCCCGGCGGCCTGGCCGGAGGGCCGTGTGAAAGGCCTGCGGGCCCGCGGCGGCGCGACCGTGGATTTGCATTGGGCGGAGGGCAAAGTGAAGGAAGCCACGCTCAGCACCACGATTGCCGGAGAGCGCCTGTTGCGCTTCCCGGAGGGTCAGCAGATCCGCGGCATACAAGACAACCGCGGAAATGTGCTTTGGAAGACAGACGCCGATGGCGCCGCCCACGTGCGCCTGGAGGCGGCCAGGCTGTACCGGGTGGCGTTCGATTAGCCCGGCAGTTTGCGGAAAAAGGAACTCGGCCGGCTGAAGGCCGCCCCAATGGCGCCCGAGCCGCGTTATGGGCTGGTCAGGTAGCGGTAGACCAACGCCACGGGCAGTCCCATGACATTGAAGTAAGACCCGTCGATACGCTCCACGTACTTCGAGGCGAGGCCCTGAATGGCGTAGGCGCCGGCTTTATCCAGGGGCTCGCCGCTGGCGGCATAGGCGTCGATTTCGGCTTCCGTCATGGCGGCGAACCAGACCTTGGTGGCAGCACAGTCGCACACCCGGCGCCCGCCGCGCCGCAGGCAGATTCCGGTGAGGACCTGGTGACAGCGGCCGGCCAGCAAGGCGATCATGCGGCGGGCATCGGCGCTGTCGGCGGGTTTGGCCAGCATCTCGCCATCGATGACCACGGTGGTGTCGGCGCCCAGTACGGTTTCGTCCGGGGATGCCTCTACCGCCAGGGCCTTCCACTCGGCCAGGCGGCGCACATAATCCTCGGGGGCCTCGCCGTCGATGGGGGTCTCGTCCACCTCCGCGCTGCGGACGGTGAACGGAATACCGGCCTGGCGCAGGATTTCCGCGCGGCGCGGCGATTGGGAAGCAAGCACCAGCACCATCCCAGTTTAGAATAAGGCCGGGATGGAGCATCTGACTAAGGCGAGAAAGCCGCCGCCGATAATCAACGAGCGGGAATACTGGGACCAATACATCGAAGCGTACCAGGCGGTCTTACGCAAGTGCAGCACGAAAACGGGCGCCGTGGCACGTGGTCAATTCGAGTAGCGCCGCCGGTTTAGTTGTAGTGAGCGGCGTTGTCAACCGCGAATCGGGCCAGGTCCGCTGGAAGGTCGTCCAGGGTGTAAATCGAATTGGTGGGACAGACCGGGACACATGCTCCACAGTCGATACAGTCGTCCGGATTCACGTAGAGATGGGGCGCGGCTTCGAAATCCGGCTCGTCCTTCTTCGGATGGATGCAATCCACCGGGCAGGCTTCGACGCACAATTCATCTTTCGTACAGGTATCGGTAATGACGTAGGCCATATATCGAGCCGGGGGTGCAATTCCGCTGCCAGAGCTAATCAACAGAAAACAAGGGGTGAAACTCCGTATTTCGGTGGCTCATGGGTGGGGCAAAGGGCGCAGCCGGAGGAGAGAGGGGCAATTACCGCAGGGGAACCGGCGAGGCGGCTGCATCGGCCGGCGGATGCTGTGGCGTTCCCGGGCGTGGGAGAATCGGGCTGAGAATCAGGACGGCGGGCGAAGCGTGAAACCGGACTCCAAGAGCGCCATTCTCGAGGCGGTGAGAAAGCACCCCGAAATCCTGCGAACCGCAATTACCGGATCACACGCCCGCCAGGACGGTCCGGATCCATACAGCGATCTGGATCTGTTGCTGGTGGCACGCGACGTTGCCAAGATCCGGCAGGTCCGCGCGTGGGCGCCCGAGGGCTGGAAGATTCTGCTTTGTGCGTTTCACCTGACTCACTACTGCACGGTCGTCCTGGATGACCTGGAGAAACTGGACCTGGCGATCTTCGCGGCTGAGGAATCGCCTGCAAACTGGG
>JASHSS010000128.1 GCA_030038565.1 Bryobacteraceae bacterium | reverse complement strand
GGCGGCCGAAGCCGCCCGGAGCGCTAGGTCTTCGACCGCGTGATTTAGTTCTTCCGCTTGGTGGGGCACGGTCGAAAACCCACGACGGTTTTTCATCCCTTTGGGTGGCGCGCCGCGCCATGACGACAGGCCTTCGGCCTGCCCTGGACAGGCTGAAGGCCTGTCCCACCAATCACGCATCATGGTGTGACAGGCGCGTCTTCAGGGAAGCGAATCATGCGGTCGGGGACCTAGCCCGGGACGGACCGCCGCGCCCGGCTTCGGCGCCCGTCCAACACCAGCGGAACGGGCGATAATGGGTCATCGGAGCGAAATGGAACAAAGATCTCCGATTTCCGTATACAGGAAAGCAATGAGATCGCACCCGTCGTTTTGGGAGGCGGTTGCGGGCGCCGCCCAGTCGCTTCGCGGAAGCAAGTTGCGCAGCTTTCTGACCCTGCTGGGCATCATCCTGGCCACTACCACCCTGATCGCGGTGATGTCGGTGATCTCCGGCATGAACGCCTACATCGCCGACAAAGTTTCCGAAATGGGAGCCGACGGTTACGAAGTGCAGCGCGAGCCGATGGCGGAGTTCGACACCAAGAAGCTCCTGGAGGAACTGCGCCGCAACCCGCAACTGAACAAGGAAGAGTTCGAATTCCTGCGCTCGCACGCGCGGTTCACGCGCGAGATCGGCATGTCCGCCGGCCGCAGCGCCTCGGTGCACGTGGGCAAGGAAAGAATTCAGAGCGTCGATTTACAAGGCGCGTCTCCCAATATCGGGCTGATCGACAGCTACCAGGCGGTGGATGGCCGCTTCCTCTCGGACACCGAGAACCAGCGCCGCCTCAACGCCGCCTTTATCGGCAAGGATATCAAGGACCAGCTTTTCCCCAACTCCACTCCGGTGGGCCGCTCCCTGACCGTGGAGGGAATTCCGTTCACCGTGGTCGGGGTTTCCAAGGCCAAGGGTTCGGTCTTCGGCAACTCCCAGGATAAGTTCATCATCATCCCCATCGAAACCTATTTCAAAATCTGGGGGAAGCGGAACGGTATGAACTATGCGGCTCTGGCCCTGGATCACGACCACCTCGCGCAGGCGCAGGAGGAGGTCCGCGTGCTGCTGCGCGCCTACCGCCACCTGGGACCCAAAGCCGACGACACCTTCGCCGTTTTGACCTCCGCCTCGCTGCTCGACTTCTGGAATCAGCTGACCGGCGCCATCGCCGCCACAGCCGTCGCGGTGGTGTCGGTGTTCATGGTGGTGGGCGGAGTGGTGATTATGAATATCATGTTGGCGGTGGTCACCGAGCGCACTCACGAAATCGGCATTCGTAAGGCCGTGGGCGCGCGCAACCACGACATCCTCAACCAGTTCCTGGTGGAATCGTCGCTGCTCGCGGGCATTGGCGGTCTCATCGGCGTGATGGTGGCGTGGTTGGTGGCCGTGCTGGTGCGCACTCTGACGCCCGTGCCCACCTCGGTTCCGGTGTCGGCGGTGGTGGTGGGGGTGACTCTCTCCGCCGTGGTCGGCTTGTTCTTCGGCATCTACCCGGCGCAGCGGGCCGCCAGGTTGGACCCCATCGAGGCCCTGAGGATGGAGAAATGACGCTGGCCTCTCTCAATGCCGGAATCCGCCTCGCCCTGGCCACCACCCGCGAGCACAAGATGCGCTCGTTTCTCACCGTTCTGGGCGTGATCATCGGCACCGGCGCGGTCATCGGCGTAGGTTCCATCATCGCCGGCCTGGACGGCGCCATCACCGGGATGCTGCGAAGCTTCGGCCCCAACACCATCATCGTGTTGAAGGGGCCGGTGATGTCGGACTGGACGCCCGAGATCCTGCGCCGCAAGCCGCTCACACTCGAGAACGCCCGCGCCATCCAGGCCCGCTGCCCCTCGGTTGAGCACGTCAGCCCCTATATCCTCGCCATGGTGCTGTCGCCCGATGACGTCCACAAGGCCCGTTACAAAGGCAACGATCTGTATAACATCGATCTCGGCGGAACCGAGGAGGGCTACGCCGCCGGCGGCACCACCATGAAGGCCGGCCGCTTCTTCACCGATCAGGAAAACGCCCATCACATGCCCATCGCGGTGATCGGCGAAGACGTGCAAAGACAGCTGCTGGAAAGCGCCGATCCCATCGATAAGTGGATCCAGGTGGACGGCCACTCGCTTCAGGTTGTTGGCGTGATGGACCGCCCGGCCGCTTCCCTGCCCGGCCAGAAAGATTTGCGGGTGCTCGTCCCCTACTTCACCATGCGCAAGATGTTTCCCAACCTCAAGGAACACATGCTGGTGGTGATCGCCTATCCGGGCATGCTGGAAAAGGCCCAGGATGAGATCCGCGGGGTGCTGCGCCTGGAACGCCGCGTGCCGTTTGATGCGCCCGACAACTTCTCCATCTCCACCGCCGAGTCGATGATCGACCGTTTCCGCCAGGTGACCGGGACGGTCGCGCTGGTGATGATGGTCCTCAGCTCCATCGGCCTGCTGGTGGGCGGCATCGGCGTCATGAACATCATGCTGGTGAGCGTCACCGAGCGCACCCGCGAGATCGGCATCCGCAAAGCCGTGGGCGCGCGCCGGAGCGACATCATCGTGCAGTTTCTGACGGAGGCCGTGGTGCTGACCGTGCTTGGCGGGATCAGCGGCCTCATCCTCGGCTGGTCGATTTCCCGCGCGGCGGGGCTGATCTTCCCCAATCTGCCCACCGCCGTGCCGCCCGGCACCGCCGTCACCGGAGTGCTGGTTTCGGTCGGCGTGGGATTATTCTTCGGCATCTGGCCGGCAAGCCGCGCCGCCCTTCTCGATCCCGTGGTAGCGCTGCGCTACGAATGAGGCGTGGCGGTTTCCGCGCCACAACCGCGCATGAAAAGCCGCTGGAAAGCAAGGGCTAATGGCGGACCCATGGACCTTACGCCAACCTACGCTTCAGTAGCCCGTATATCACGCAGCGCGCCCAAAGCGGCATGCGTCGGCCAGTGGCAGCCGGGCGGATGGCGGCAACGTCTTCTAGGGCCGGAGTTAACGAATGCGAGGAGGTCAATTCCCGGCAAGCCCTATCTTGACCGATGCTCCTACTCCTTGTCGTAGACCAAAGTGGTTGGGTTTGCCTGCCCGGTTGAGTTGATGGTGATAGTCGGGTGGAGGCGGCGGCTACGCTGGGACCGGTTTCCGGATAGCCCCTGCCGCCGAGTTTGGTGTTTTGAAAGCGGCTCGTGCTGTACGGCTACCATAGATATTGGATGAAACTGCCCGACGGCGAGCACGCAATTGTCGATATCCGGAAGCTTCTGGAATACTGTTTGAATCCACAGCATCCCCGTGGCCGGCACAAAGCGAGACTGTTTGCATCGATCGGCATTCGAGAAACCGAGGCGCAACAGCTTAGGACTGCCCTGCTTGACGCCGCTATCAATGCGGAAGCGGAACACGTTTCTGCCGACCCTTACGGCCAGAGATACGTAGTGGACTTCGATTTCGTGCGGGAAGGGAAAGCTGCCAGAATCCGCAGCACGTGGATCGTGCGAGCCGGGGAGAACTTGCCGAGGCTGACCAGTTGTTATCTACTATAGAGAGGGCGATCATGGCAGGAATCGAATTGCACTCGGTGGTTGCGTTGGTTGAGGATCTGCCCGAACAAGGTCTCGTGCGCGGGCAGGTCGGCACGGTGGTTGAAACCTGGGAACCTGATGTCTACGAAGTCGAGTTTTCGGATGACAACGGGCGAACCTATGCCATGGTTGCCCTGAAGGCCGAACAACTGTTGCGACTGCATCACGAGCCGGTGCACGAAGCCGCTTAACCGTCCCCCAAATTGCCCGCACCATACTTCCAGGCGCGTCGCGGTCTTCCATCCCTGGGAAAGCCCGTAGCCCCAGCCGTGTCTATCCGGCGCGAAGCGATTAACTCCGGCGCGACCTACGGTGGGGCATGCTTTGGCTTGCCCAGGCTTGCCGGCGCGCCCAGATCTCGTAATTACGCTATAATACTATCTGAAAATCCTATATAGGATTTTTCAGGCAGCCGAATGCCGGTGACCTTCCGCTCGCACATCACGTCTAAGTCTCTGATGCGATCCGCCGCTGCGGTCATGATGACGGTCCTGCTGGGTATCGGCATAGTTGTGTGCCTCTCCACCTGCGCATCCGCGTCGGAGGCAGCCCATTCCTGCTGCCATAAACACCGTTCCGGCAGTGTGCCGTGCGTTCCCCGTGGCGAAATGCGCTGCGCCTATACACGGTTGGAGCACGGTAGGACGCCGCCTGTCACCCCATACGCCGTCGCGCCGCCGGCAGCCGCGCCCCTCGCGCCCGTGCG
>JASHSS010000127.1 GCA_030038565.1 Bryobacteraceae bacterium | reverse complement strand
GACTACGTTTTTCCGTTTCAGAACGAGGCCATCGAGGTGCTGCGCGCGGCCATGGCGGCCAATCCGAAGGATGCCCGCGCGCCCTATTACCTGGGAAATCTGTTGTACGACTGGCAACCCGAGGAGGCTGCCAGGATGTGGGAGGCTTCCGCGGCGCTCGATTCGCAATTCGCCATCGTGCATCGCAACCTGGCCATCGCCTGGGCGCACCAGAAGACGCCGGACCTCAACCGGGCGATTGCCGAGCTGGAGAAAGCCGTGGCGGCGGAACGCAAATACCCACTGCATTTCGCGGAGCTGGATGAGTTCTACGAACAAGCCGGGGTTCCCCTGGAACGGCGCCTGCCCCTGTTCGAGCGGAACGCCGCGGTGGTAGCGCAGCGCGACGATGCGCAGAACCGGTTCATCGGATTGAAAGTGGCCGCCGGCGCTTACGACGACGCCATCCGGATGATGACCGGCCGGCCGTTCGCGGTGGCCGAAGGCGCCAACCTGAATGTGGCCGAGCATTGGACGGTGGCGCATATATTGCGGGCTCGCCGATCGATCGAATCCGGGCGATACCAGGAGGCGCTGGCGGATCTCGAGGCCGCCGTCGCGATCCCGGCGAACCTCCCGCCGGGCGCCGCCGGCATGGGAGGCGGGTCGCGGGATGCCGAAGTGGCGTGGTGGTCGGGGGTGGCCTACGAAGGCGCGGGCGATCGCCGGAAGGCCATGGAGAGCTGGCAGCGGGCGGAAGCGCCGGCGCAATCCGGCGGGGGACGGCGCGGAGGACAGACGGCGAATGCCTTGTCCGGCAGCCGGGTGTATTACCAGGCGCTGGCTCTCCAGAAACTGGGCCAGGGCGAGCAGGCCAAGACCCTTTTCACGGGCCTGGTGGAATCGGGCAAAGCGGCGCTCCAGCAGGCGCCGGGGGCATCCGGGGCCGGCGGCCGGGGCGGCCGGGCGATTTCGCCGCGGGCGCGGATGGCCAACGCACATTACCTGGCGGCGCTCGGGTACCTGGGGCTGGGAGACCGCGCGCAGGCCAAAGCCGAGCTTGCCCAGGCGGTGGAAGCCAGCCCCGACCTGGCCGATGCGCGCGCCGCTCTGGCGGCACTCCCATGACCCGCGCCACGATTGCGTTTCTGGGATTCTGCGCCTGCCTCCCGGCGCAGGAGATGGCGCGCCTGGAAAACCAGCGCATCCGAGTGGAATTCGAGGTTTCCACGGCCTCGGCGCGACTCATCGACAAGGCCACCAATATCGCCTGGGACCTGCCTGCGCCGCGGCCGTCCGTAAACGGCAAGCTTGGGCTGCCGGAGCGGATTGCGGGCAGCCTGACGGCGGATGGCACGACCCTGAGTTACCGCACCGGAGACGGCGTCCGGTTTCAGCTTCGGCTGCTGGCCGACCCGGCGACGCTGGACTACTCATTCGATAACCTGCCCGCGGGCGCCACCGAGATGCGGCTGCTGGACTATGCCGTGGCATTGGACCCCGGCCCCCAGAACTACTACACCATCCCGCACCGCATGGGCATTCTGCTGTTTGCGCAAGGGGACCAGCCGTACACCAGGCGGTTTGCGGGTTACAGCAACGCGGGTTACTCCATGGCCATGTGGGGCGCGGTGAAAAACGGCTCCGCGCTGCTGGCCACCTGGGACGATCCCTATACCAATATCGTGGCGGATTACGTGGTGCAGCCGGCGCGCCGGCTTTCGCTCAGCCTGGAACTCAGCCATAGCGCGCGCGCCGTGCGTCTCCAACCGCTCGGCCGCGGCGGATACGTGGACATCGCCAAAGCGTACCGGGAGGTGGCGCGACGGCGCGGATATCTCAAGACCCTGGCCGAGAAGATGCGCGAGAATCCCAACGTGGCGCGCCTGTTCGGGGCCGCCGATTTCAAGCCCTTCGCCTTGGTCCGCGACGTGCCCAATACGCGCTGGAACCAGAGCGCCCAGGAACGGCTCGACATCCGTTTCACGTTCGAGGAATGCGCCGATCTGGCCGGGCACTTCGCCAAAGACCTGGGGATCGACCGGGCGCTGCTGGTGCTGGCCGGATGGATTCACCGCGGCTACGACAACCAGCATCCCGATATCCTGCCCGCCGCGCCCGAAATCGGGGGCGACAGCGGGTTGACGGAGTGCTCCCGGCGGGTGCACGGCCTGGGATCCGGCTGGGTCTTCGGGCTGCACGACAATTACCAGGATTTCTACAAGGACGCGCCCTCGTGGAACGAAGACTTCATCATGAAGAATGCGGATGGGTCGCTGCGGCGGGGCGGGGTCTGGGCCGGCGGGCTGGCTTACCTGATCTGCTCGCGGAAAAGCCTGGAATTGGCCGCGCGCCCGCAAAACGTGCCGGGGGTAAAGCAGCGGTTCGCGCCTGAGCTGTACTTCGCCGATACTGTCTTTGCCGCCCCGCTCCAGGAATGCTTCGACCCGCATCATCCGCTGACTTTCCCCGACGACCTGCGCTACAAAGCCGCCCTGTGCGACTACCTCCGCCGCGAGGTGGGTTTGTTCGGCAGCGAAGAAGGGCGCGAATGGGGCGTGCCGCACGCCGACTATTTCGAAGGACTGATGTCCCACAAAACCAACCAGCCCCACGACCCCGATATCATCGTGCCGCTTTTCGAGCTGGTTTACGCCGACGCCATTCCCATCTACACGCACCAGAGCGACCGGCCGCGGGCCGACAATCCGGGTTACATCCTGGATCACATCCTCTACGCCGAAATGCCGGTATACCAGTTCGGCGATCACCGCTACTGGACCCAGCCGGATGGCGCGGCGGAGCGGAGCCTCGACCCATCCCGCACGGTGTTTGCGCGCGGCGGACGTTTCGGAATGGCGGACCAATTCATCAAAAACACCTACGAGGTGCTCAGCCCGCTCTGCCGCGATACCGCCCTGCTGCCCATGACGGACCATCGCTTCGCCACGCCCGACAGGCAGGTGGAGACCACGCGCTTCGGCGAAACCACGGCCATCACCGTGAACTATGGAGCCGGCGATTACCGGACGCCGCGGGCGGTGCTGCCGCAGTGGGGCTTTCTGATCGAAAGCCCGGCGCTGGTGGCCTTCTATGCGCGCAGCTACGGCGGGTTGCAGTATGCCGAGCCGGCCCTCTTTGTGATCCGCAGCCTCGACGGCCGGCCGCTCGAATCCTCGCGGCAGGTGCGAATTTATCACGGCTTCGGCGACAGCCGCGTGTCGTTCCGGGGCCAAACGCTGGAAGTGGCCACCGAAGAGGTGCTGCGGCCGGCGCCGAAGGAACGGTGAGTGTCCGCGCGAACCCGGCCGGCGGCGGATTCTCCGGCGGGCGCACAGGCGCAGGCGCCTTCATAGCGCGATTTTCATCTCGCGCAGCGCGTCGCCCACGGCGGCCAGGTTGGCCAGCTTCATCTCGGAATATTTGC
>JASHSS010000012.1 GCA_030038565.1 Bryobacteraceae bacterium | reverse complement strand
TCGTCCGCGATCTGAAAATTGCCCTGCGCTCGCTGGCGCGCGTGCCCGCACTTTGGATCACGATTGCCCTGACGCTGGCCCTGGGGATCGGGGCCAACGCTGCAATCTTCAGCGTGGTGCGCACAGTGCTGCTGCGTCCGCTGGCGAACCGAAACGAGAGCCGGCTGCTTTATATACGACAAAGCGCGCAGGGCATCGGAGTGGCGAACGCTACCTTTTCGGTTCCCGAGATTCACGACATCGACGCGAACCTGAAAACCATCACGCAACTGGGCACGTTTTCTGAGATCGATTTCACCATCGTGGGCCTGGGCACTCCGCGCGAGATTCCGGCCGGCGTGGTGGATGGGAATTATTTTGAGGTGATGGGCCTGAGGGCGGTGCTGGGCCGGCTGCTGACGCCGGCCGACGACGGGCCCAACGCTGCCGGCGCGATTGTGCTTACCTACAAGTTCTGGCGCGACTCGCTGCACTCCGATCCCAGCGTGATCGGCAAGGTGGTGCGGCTGGAGAGCTATAGCGGCACGCGCACGGCGACAGTGGTGGGAGTGCTTGAGCCGTCGGTTCCCTACCCCGTGGCGACTGAGATTATTGCCAACGTGGTGACGAGCCCGCACCATCTTTCGGCCACCATGGTGCAGGGACGCGAGCATCGCATGACAGAGGTGTTCGGACGGCTGGCGCCGGGCGCCACCCTGGAACAGGCGCACGCCGAGCTGACCACTGTCTACTCCGCGATGACCCGGTCGTATCCGGAGGTTTACAAGCCCGAGGATCACTTCATGATCGGCGTGACGCGCATGCACGACCAGATCAATGCGAGCGCCAACACTGTTTTGTGGGTGCTGTTTGCGGCCTCGGGGCTGCTGTTTGTGATTGCCAGCTCCAACGTGGCCAACCTGGTGCTGGCGCGCACGGTGCGTCGCGAGCCGGAGCTGGCCATCCGCGCGGCGCTGGGCGCCAGCTCCGCCGTTCTGCGCCGCAGCCTGCTGGCCGAGAGCCTGGTGCTGTGCGGCAGCGGCGCGCTGGCGGCGGTGTTGCTGGCGGTGCCGATGGTGAAGGTGCTGGGCCATTATGCGCAGCGCTTCTCAGTGCGCGCGGCCGATCTTACGCTCGACTGGAGCCTGGTTTGGTTCGGCGGCGCGCTGGCCATGGTGGCGGCATTTTTCCTGGCGTATATTCCGCGGCTGCCCTCGCCCGATGCGCCCACGAACAACCTGACCGGGCGCGGGGTGCGCGTGACGGGCTCGAGCACCCGCAAGCTGCGTGTCTTTGCCATCACGCAGATTGCAGCGTCGTTCCTGTTGCTGGCCGGGGCCTGCGTGCTGATGAAGACGCTTTACGTGCTGGAGCAGACGCGGCCGCCCTACGACGCAGCCAGCGTGCTGGCGGTGAATCTGCCGGTCATGCATTACGGCAAGACTGACGCGCAGGTGGGCGAGTTCTATCGCGAGATTAAAGAGCGCGTAAGCACGCTGCCGGGCGTGGAGCACGTGGCCGAGGGATTCGTCGTACCGTGGCGCGGCGACCAGGGCCAGGACATCAGTTTTCAGTTTGCGGCGCAGGGGGCGCACCGGCAGCAGGATGGGAAGGATGAGTTTCGCGCCGAGTTTCGCAGCATATCGCCGGGATTCTTTGCGACCCTGGGCGTGCCGATCCTGGAGGGCCGCGACTTTAACGAGGGCGACAAGGAGGGGAACGAGCGCGTAGTCATCATCAGCCAGAGCCTGGCCAATGAGCTTTATCCCGGCGAGGACGCGGTGAATCGCACCATGTGGTGGACGGACGGCGTGATCAAGTTCATCGGCATCAGCGGCGAACCGCGGCGCATTGTGGCGGTGGTGCCCGACTTCGACGACGAGAACATCATTCCCCAACCGGCCATGACGATTTACCAGCCCATCGACCAGGAGGGTTTTAGCGGCAGGCTGTTTGTGCGCGCGCACCAGGACCCCTACGCGCTGGTGCCTGCAATTACCACGCTGATTCACAGGATGGCGGCCGATCAGCCTGTGGAGCGGGCGACGACGCTGGGCGATGTGCGCGCCGAGGTGCTGACGCCCGACAAGCTGAATGCGATTGTGTTCGGCGGATTCGCGCTGGTGGCGCTGCTCATCTCGGTGGTGGGCGTAGCCGGCGTGCTGGCCTTCTCAGTAAGCGGGCGCACGCGCGAGTTCGGCATTCGCATCGCGCTGGGCGCGCAGCCCTCGAACATTCTGACCGATGTGCTGCTGGATGGATTGCTGATGGCGGGGATTGGAGTGGGTGCGGGCGTGCTTCTGGGAATTGGGCTGACGCGCCTGGCTGCGAGTTACGTGGCAGCCATCGATCAGCCGGGAGTGCTGGCACTGGGCGCGTCGGGGTTGGTGATTCTTACCGCTGCGGTGGTGGCGTCGGCAGTTCCGGCAATGCGCGCGGCAAGAGTGAATGCTGTGGAAGCGCTGCGAGCGGAGTGAGCGACGGCGAGATTCGTGCGATCCCAGATCTCAGAATCGAGACCTGGGGCACTCCCGATTAGCTATCAGCTATTGGCCTTTAGGTTCTCAGAGTTGCTCGTAGAGCATCGAGTTTCGTGAGCCTAAGAGGATCACGAGGGTGGCGATTCCCAGCGCGGTGCCAAGCAGGGGGTGGATCAGGTTGAGGATGGCGGCCACGATGGCCACGATGCGGCCCCACTGCGCGCGCTCGAGCAGGCCCCAACCCGCCACCACGCAGAGGATGACGCGCATGGACAGGAGCAGCCAGCCAAAATGGATGGCGGCGGGAAAGATCCAGTCGGGTATCTCGGAGCCGTGCATCCAGGGACCGAAACCGCCAGAGAAAAAGGAGTGCACAAAGGCCATCCCGATGAAGCCGAAGAAGATCGATATTCCCGCATACACGAACCAGAGAATGCCCAGCATCCTCACCGTGCCGGCGTAGCGGTCCAGTTGATACGCGAGGCCCGGCACGGCGGGGGGCGGAACGGCCGGCGCGGCCGGAAACGCCTGCGGCACAATGCGGCCGCATTGCGGGCAGACGGCCACTCCTGTTTCCAACGTGCGACCACATCCGCTGCAAAACATAGCGCCTCCTTGCCTATCGACAGAAGAATACGCTTGGGCGGGGCAAAATGTTCCAGCTGTTGCGGGCCGTCATCTGGCAGCGATTGGCGACTGCCGGACCCAGCGTTCTTCATGGCGGCTGTCGCGAATGATCAAGGCCGTGACGTGGCCCTGCGCATCGCGTTCGAAGGTGACGTGGATGGTGACGCCGCTGTTGGAGCCATTGGGGAAAAAGAAGCTGTCGGTCGACTCGGCTTGCAACTCAGTAACCTGGCCGCCGGGTGCGCGCTGGAAGAGCTGATCGCCCTGCCGGAAGATGGTGGTGATGGCTTTGCCGTTGGGCTCGCGATACTCGCCGGCGAGGCTGTCGAGCTGCGCGGTGGTGAGCTTGACGGCCGGCGGCGTGGTGGGAACGAGCACGCGCTCAGCGAAGGCAGGCAGCTCAGGGTTCGCGGGGGCGCGATGGGAGAGCAGCCAGCGCGGCAGGTCCGGCTCATCGTAGGCGCGCGTCCAGGAATCGTGGCCGAGCCCCTGGTAAATCCAAAGGCGGATGTTGCCTCCGCTGGCTTTGAAGGCGTCGAACATGAGCTCGCTCTGGCGGGGTGCGACCACGGGATCGGCGCTGCCGCAAAAGAGCCAGATGGGCGTGCGGCCCAACGCCTGCGCGTATTCGGCAGGCAGAATTGACGCTTCCTGCCAGCGCTCCGGCTCATAGCTCCAGAAGACGCCGCTGGAGGCGATGACGATGGCGGCCCAGCGATGCGGGTACAAACGCGCCAGCTCCCAGGCACCATAGCCGCCCATGGAGAGGCCGGTGAGATAGGAGCGCGCGGGATCGGCGTGGAATTCTGCCGACTCCTGGTCGAGGGCAGCCAAGGCCAGCTCGATCATGGATGGATCGGTCCAGTGGGCGTTCTGCGGACACTGCGGCATCACGATCACAAACGGCCAGCGGTCAGGACGGTTGCGCACGGCCTCGGCGAGGCCGATCTGGGTTTGCCGCATGCCTTCAGAACCGCGCTCGCCCCGGCCGTGCAGAAACAGAACGATGGGCCACTGCTTGCCGTCGTCGCGCCGCCAATCCTCAGGCAGATAGACCTGGAAGCGGTAAGTGACGCCGTGCAGGTCGATTTTGCGATTGAGAAATCCCGTGTCCTGCGGCGGCTCCGGTTTGGGCGGAGGCTTCTTGGTGGCGGCAGCGCCCGCGGCGGCCGGCCAAAGGGTCAAGGCGAAGGCTGCGGCGGCTGCGCAGATTTGGAGTGATCGGGGCATCCAGGCTTCCATCATAATGAATTCGTGACGCTGGACCCATGCTGTGAGGCCGTGACCTGACGAAACAACCGGGACTCAAGGCCGGAGGGTTTGCTTGGGCGGCATTCGGCGGCCTGAAGGCCGCTGCTCCCTCCTATGGTGTCGGGGACGGTCATGCGGTGAAATATGCTTTAGGGTTTGCTTGCACTTTTCTTACGAATTGCATGCCACAATCGAAGTTGCCATGCAGACCGCGGTTATGACCCCATTGGCATCCGGAGACACGCTGGACCACTATCGCATGGACGCGGAGGTTGCGCGCAGCGGGATGTCGACGCTGTTCCGCGCCACCGATTTGAAGACCGGGCGGCAGGTTGCAGTGAAGATTCCGCATGCCGAGATGGAAGCCGATCCTGTTCTGCTGGAGCGCTTCCGCCGCGAAGAGGAGATCGGGCGGGAAATCGACCACCCCGGAGTGGTGAAGACCTTTGACGGCGAGGAACGCAGCCGGCTGTACATGGTGATGGAGTGGGTAGACGGCAAGCTGCTGCGGGAGATTCTGAATGAAGAGGGCAAGCTGCCCATCGACCGCGCGGTGCATTTCGCCATGGAGATTTGCGAGGCTCTCGACAACCTGCACAAGCACGGCGTGGTACACCGCGACCTGAAGCCCGAGAACATCATGGTGTGCGACGGCGACCGCATCAAGATCATCGATTTCGGCATCGCCATGAAGGAAGATGCGCGGCGGATCACGCATGCTGAAGTGACACCCGCGCTGGGAACGCCCGACTACATCTCGCCCGAGCAGGTGAAAGGCCAGCGCGGCGATCAGCGCAGCGACGTCTACGCGCTGGGCGCGATGCTGTACGAGATGCTGACCGGCCAGCCACCGTTTACGGGCCCCAATCCGCTGGCGGTTCTGAACGAACGTGTGCTCAACGACCCGCCGCCGGCACGCGAGCTGAACCCTGAGATTTCGCCGGAGCTCGAGGAGGTGCTTTTTCGCGCGCTGGAGCGCGATCCGCGCCACCGCTACGCGACAGCCGCGGAGATGGCCTGGGAGCTGGAGCACCAGGAGCTGCTGGGGGTCGGCGGCGGCCGGAGTCCGTCATTGCGCAGGCGTGGCTTTCCGGGCACAAAGCAGCTGCTTCTGTTTGCCGGACTGGCATTGGTGCCCATCGCGCTGTTTGTGGTGATGCTTCTGCTGGCGCGGCGGTGATCGCGCATTTCCATCAATCGTCCCGGCGCAGTTATTGCCCGGGAACCCGCTTCGCCCCTACCGGGCTGTGCGATTCAAACTCTGCATTTCCCCACGCTGAAGCGCTGGGCTAACAACCGTTGCGCCTGCGGCGCGTTTTGGCATGGCGCTCCGCATGCAGCATCAAATCAGTTCTGCGGCACGCGTTTAAGGATGGCGCCGGCGCGGCGAAACGAAGGACGCTCGCGGCGGCGCAGGTAGCCGGGAAGCGTGGGCTTCCTGTCGAGCACCTTCTGCGCCCATTCGCGGGCTGCGGCGTTGCGGCCCTGCGAGGCCAGGAAATCGGCATAATTCAGATACGTTTCAGACAGTGTGGAGCGCTCGATGGCCTGGCGGAACATGGCTTCGGCTTTTTCGTTCTGGCCGGTTGCGGCGTAGGCGTGGGCCAGCAGTCCGGCGGCGCGATAGAAGTCGTGGCCGGGATCCTTGCTGACCGCCATTTCGAGATCGGGCAATGCGGCCGCGGCGTCGCCCATGAGCAGCGCGCAGACGCCACGGCGGTAGAAGCAGTCGAGAGTGGTGGAGCGTGCGGCGACGGCCTTGTCGTATGCGGCGCGCGCCCTCAAGAGGTTGCCATCGTCCATGTAGAGGTCGCCGAGCTCTTCGAAGTTTCCGGTGGAGGGATTGTCGCGAATTTCCAGCTCAAGCTGGGCGATGCGCTTGCGGCGCGGAAACGCCTTGAACGATTGGCGCAAAAGGCCGAGATCGGGCAGCGCTTCGACAAAGATGTAAATGAGGGCGCCCGGCGGACCGAGAAACCAGATGATGAAGATCCAATAGGTATCGGGCCGGCGCCGGATGAAGTGTATAGTGGCTGCGACCTGCAGCAACACACCCCACGGCCAGAACAGCCCGGCAAGAAATCCCATAGGATTGGAACCCTGATGTGAGTGTACGCGGGCGGCGGAACAGACTCAGCGATACGACTCGTCGCGGTGGATGACGAATTCGGGATAGGCTCCGCCACCGAGTTCGTGCAGATCCATGCCGATGCGCTCGCCGTCGGGATCGACGCGAAAGGGCACAACGCGATTGAGGAGAGCGAAGAGCAAGTAAACGGCGGGCAGCGCCAGGCCCAGCAGCGCGGCAATTCCGATCAGTTGCGCCAGCAGCTGGCCGTGCTGAGGCG
>JASHSS010000126.1 GCA_030038565.1 Bryobacteraceae bacterium | reverse complement strand
GCCAGCTCCAGCGCGGCCAGAAAGACGCCGGCTGTGGCGCGCACGATGGCCAGCGCCGCGGGCGGCGCCAACGCGAAGCTCCCCAGCGGAACCACGCGAAAGCTGCGCACCATCGACGCCAGCAGAATCCGGTCCAGCCCCGCGGTGATCACCACCAGCGTGCCCAGCAGCTGAAACAGGTCGCCCAGCAACGGCGTCTGAATCGCCGACGCCGGGTCCATCAGGTTCACCAGCGAGAAGCTGAACTGCAATCCCACAATCTGCCCGGCAAACAAGAGCATCTCGTTGAGCAGCGTGAGCGCGAGACCGTACACCAGCCCCACGGCAAGCTCACCCACAATCGCAGAAAAGGTGATGGCCGCGTGCGCGTTGGGCAACGCGGCCACCAGCGGCGCCAGCAGAAACGCCACCGCGCCTGCGAAGACAGCTTTGGTGCGAACGGGCAGCGCCGTGGACTCGAAAAACGGCGCGAAGGCTACCATGCCGCTCACCCGCACCAGGGCCAGCGTCATGGCACTCAGAAATGTCGGCCAGTCGGTCAATGCAGCCTCTAGCTTCCAGCTCCTAGCTCTGTCTGTGTTGCCTGTGCGGTGTGCTGCAAAATCAAATCTCCTATTTCGAAATGGGGATCACGGCCGGCGTCCGCGGCGGTTGGCACCGGCACCTTCGAGCTGGCAGCTCGCAGCTGGCGGCTCGAAGCTGCTCTTACCCCAGATAGCGCCGAAAATCTCCAAACAGCAGCCGCGTGTACGTGGCCAGCCGCTCCAGAAACCACGGCATGCCGGCCAGCAGGATCAGCGCAATCAGCGCCAGGCGCGGCACCGAGGTGAGCGACTGCTCCTGCAGGCTGGTCAGCGTCTGCATCAGGCTCAACGCAAAACTCAGCACCGCGGCCGCAATCAGCAGCGGCGCCGCCAGAATCATGGCTTCGCGCATCAGCTGGCGCATCAGCTCCGCTACCAGATCGGGAGTCATCGCCCTCCTTTCAAAAGCTGCGCAGCAGCGAGTTGGCCAGCAGGTTCCAGCCGTCCACCATCACAAACAGCAGAATCTTGAGCGGCGTCGACACCACCACCGGCGGCAGCTGGAACATGCCGATCGAGGTGGTGATGGAGGCGGTCACCATATCGATAAGCAGAAACGGCAGAAACAGCACTGCGCCGATCGCAAAGCCGGCCTTCAGTTCCGACAGAATGTAGGCCGGAACCACCACGCGCATGGGCAGATCGTCGGGTGTATTGGGCCGCGGAATCTGGCCGGCAGCGGTAAACAGAGCGAGATCCTTCTCGCGTGCGTATTTCAGCAGGAAATGCTTGACCGGCTCGGCGCCGCGGTCGATGGCTTCGATCCCCGTGATCTGTCCATTGCGATACGGCTCCACGGCCTGCTGGTCGACCTGATTCAGGACCGGCGTCATGATGAACCACGCCATCATCAGTGCCAGGCCCATCAGCGTGGGATTGGAGGGCGCGGTCTGCGTGCCCAGCGCCTGGCGCAGAAAATGAAACACCACCAGCAGCCGCACCAGCGGCGTCATGGCCATCAGGATGGCGGGCAGCACCGTGATGAGTGTGAGAACGAGGAGAATGGTCCACGGCGTGGCATCGGATGGGCGCAATTTCGAATTCAGATCGGGCAGCAGGGGCACAGTTGCCGGCGCGGCTGCGGCCATGCGCGCCGCCCACGCGGCTACCACGAGATCCTCCCGACACCACGCGCCGGCGCGCGCGGCGCATCTCCTCGCGGGGCACGCCGGCTTTCATCCAGCGGATAAAATGCCGGCCCGCCTTCGGGCGATGTGGCCACCAGAATGCGCCTGCCTTCGGCCTCCACCAGCGCCAGCGACTGCCGCGGCGCCAGCGCAATCCGCTCCACCAGCGCCAGCCGGCGCTCCGCGCTCTTCGCGCCCCGCATCCTGCGCACCAGCCAACCCGCCCATCCGCCCAAACCGTTCGCCATCTCGCCTTCCCTGTTCCCTCGTTCCCTTGTCCCCTGGTCCCTCGTTCGCTCGGTCCCTCGTTCCCTTGGTCCCTGTCTTTCTCACTCCAGCCGCGTGATGCGCACCGCCAACAGCGTCTCCACAACCTCAAACTCGCTCCACGCCAGACGCACCTCGCCCGCCGCCAGGGGAACATCGCCGCCATGGCCCCATTGCGAAGCGATGACCGACCCCGGCGCCAGCGCCAGCAGATGGCGCACGCGAAAATCCCGCACCGGCACGCCCACCTCCACCTCCACCGGCAGCCGCGCCACTGCGCCACTGAATGCGCTCGGCTCACCGCTTTCCGCCGGCCGCGGAGCCGGAACCAGCGCCTGCACCTTGTCTGCCTGCCCCGTTCCCACCGCCGGCGCCGCCACCTGGCGCGGTTCACCCGCCGGCACTGATGGTGCTGTGGCCATCCGCATGAGCCCCTGCAGCAAAATGACCAGAGGAGAGATGAAGGGATTGGAGGGATTTAAAGATTGTGCGAGTTTCAGCGCCGTTTCGGGTCAGTTCGAACTTCGGCGCGCCTGCTCCTGGAGCACAACATCGCTGCTACACTGAAAGTGGGGAGTTCCGCCTCGCTCGCGCCCCGCAACGAGCGCGGAGCCGGGACCCATCTGAGGTCAACTTTTCGAGGGCTAGCGCCATGCAGGAAGCAAACGGAAACAAAAGCTTTACGGGAACCGGCCTGCGCCTGAAAGTCGGCTTGGCCGAGATGCTCAAGGGCGGCGTCATCATGGACGTGATGAGCGTGGCGCAGGCGCGCATCGCCGAAGAGGCCGGGGCGGCCTCGGTAATGGCTCTGGAGCGCGTCCCGGCCATGATTCGCGCCGAGGGTGGAGTGGCGCGCATGGCCCGTTCCGCCCTGATCAAGGAAATCCTTGCCGCCGTCTCCATCCCCGTC